>JAGMEZ010000130.1 GCA_023127905.1 Caldifarciminota bacterium | reverse complement strand
TGGGATGGTAGTTATCGCTACTTCATATCTAGATTACAGATTCCAGCCTGACCCCGAATGTTGTTCCTCTTGAGAATGACCCTGTAGAAAGGATTCTCTTTACTCCTGTAAATCTCAGAATGGCTTATCTCAAAATCTTCCTTTGACTGTAAATCATTCTCAAAAGCTAAAACCTCTTTATAATTAAATGGTAATTCATCTTTTTGAACAAACCCCTTGAATTCTCCCCAAATATTTGTCAGTTTCTCGCTATCTGGAATAAAGTTTTTTGCAGATTCTACCATTGCTTTGAAGAGTAGCTCAATATCGTTTATTTCCTTCTTATACGGTCTGAGATTTACTCTAACTACCTTGCCATCAATACTAACGGGCTCAAGAAGTTTTTCATCTTCTATATTGTCCTGTCCTATTCTTTTAAATTCCTTTTTTAGTTCAGAAAATGCCTTTTCTCTGTTATGCATTATGTGTAGAGGACCCATTGTTCCCTGAAAAAGAATTTTGTAGACATCCTGGACTGTCAATGATGGATGAATTTTTTTATGGAAAAAGATTATTTTTTTTAAGCTATTATTCATCGGTTTTCTTTTTGCAGAAAAGAAACAGACTCATACCAATGAATGCAGAAATTCCTGCACCGAGAAGCGAGATTTCAACCCTGATAAGCGGTTCAAGCGGGAATAGTAGGAGAATGATAAGGCAACCAAAAGCTATTACCCAGGAAATAATTAGCTCTTTTATCATTGATTTGGCAAGTAATATTCTGTTGAATAATTCAGAGAGCAGGAAGAATCCGGTAAAGAGTGACATAAGGAAGAGATGGATTTTACCAAGAACAAATTCATTTCCAAATAAAAACCTTAAGAGAGTCTGTCCGAAGGTTAATGCAACAATAATCAATGTAATGAAGACAATCGAGGTAAAGATAAGACCATTTCGGATAATTCTGTTTAACATCTGGTAGTTTTTGAGTGCCTCCTGACGGGAAAGATGAGGGAAGATACTTATAAAGAGGGCGGTTAGAGCAGTTTTTGCGCCTTTAAAAATGATTAATGATGCAGTGAAAATACCAGCAAGAGCGAAATCTCCTAAAAATTTGATTAAAATCGGTCCCAATAAGACGATAAATCCACTGGAGAAATTAATAAAACTCGTGGGTATAACGAATAACATAAGGGTCTTTGTATCAGGAAGAGAAGCAGATTTTTGGGAAAATCTTTTTCTATGCTTTGATGTAATGAAGGCAATAAAGAAGAGAGAAGAAATAGGAGCGAGTAAAATACATAATCCTGCAAGAAAGATATCCGTTTTAATGAAGTAAAATAATATTAGAAGAAAAATTAATAACGTAGAATATTCAATTATTATCGATATTGCATTATCTTTTAATTCTCTTAAGCCCTGAAGTGTTCCTCTGAGGAAGAAAAGAAGAAAATAGAATGTGGAGCTCAAGAGGAAAAAAAGGTAGAGAATGAAATAACCGGAAAAGAGGTTGAAAGTTAGTATCTTAAAGAAAATGAGAGAAATAAGAAGAAAAAATACGGTCACCCAGACAATAAATTTCAGATTTGTCAAAAAAACCTTAGTCATTCCTTTTTGATCGTTAATTGCCTCCTGATGGGATATAAACCGCGTTGAGCCATCCTTGATTCCTGTAGTAAGAAAGCGAGAGACAACCATGATTGAGGTCCAGAGAACACTGATAATTCCAAACTGTTCTGTTCCTAAACCCCGTGCTGCCAGGATGTTGAAAAAGAGAAGGAAAAGCCCTGAAAGTGTATAGGCTATAAGATTAATAAAGGTACCCTTTTTGATATTTTCAGGCATTTTTTAACCCCGGTTGTTTATTTTATTGTAATTATCCCTTTTGAAAGAGTCTTTAGTTCAGCTTAGATTACAGCTAAGGTTAGGAAGAAGAATAGCTAAGTTTATCATATAATTGCCGAAAGCAAAGCAACGTAACAATAGTGACTTACTGTACTTGTGGAGATTTTATCCAATTTTTTCTGAGATGGATTTGGCTTGCATGAAAAGAAGCAGGTAATCCCTTCCACCTGCCTTGCTGTCTGTTCCAGACATATTAAAACCACCAAATGGATGAACACCTACAAAAGCACCGGTACATTTTCTGTTGAGGTAAAGATTACCGCAGTGGAAAAGTTTCTTTGCCTTTTCAAGTTTTTCCCTGTTATCGGAATAGACTGCACCTGTGAGTCCATAGTCGGTATCGTTGGCAATTTCTAAAGCCTCGTCATAATCTTTTGCTTTTATGACTGCAAGAACAGGACCAAATATTTCCTCTTGTTCTATAGTGTCTCCAGGTTTTACATCTGCGATTACTGTTGGTTTAATGAAATAACCATTTCCTTCCGCTGGTTCTCCTCCAGTGAGAAGTCTTCCACCCTCTTCTTTTCCTTTCTCAATGTATGAGAGTATTGAATTGTAAGCTTTTTCGTTTATCACTGCCCCCATGTAATTTTCATAAAGTTTAGTTGGACCAACGGTTAGTTTTTTTGTCCTCTCAACAATTTTATCAACAACTTCATCATAGACATCGCTAACAACGATTGCTCGTGAGCAGGCTGAGCATTTCTGACCCTGGTAACCGAATGCAGCATATACAATACCACTGGCAGCGGAATCAAGATTTGCATCATTGTCAACAACTATGGCATCCTTTCCACCCATTTCCGCTACGACCCGTTTTATCCACTTCTGTCCCTCTCTTGCAATTGCTGCCTGTTCAACTATTCTCAAGCCAACCCCTTTTGAACCAGTAAATGATATGAATCTTGTTTTTGGATGTTGAACGAGGTAATCACCAACGATGCTCCCGCTACCAGGAACGAAGTTAACAATACCTGGCGGAAGTCCTGCCTCCTGAAGGATTTCCATAAAAAGTTGACCGATCATTGGTGAATCACTTGAAGGTTTCAGAATAACAGTATTACCGGTAACGAGTGCTGCCGAGGTCATCCCACACAGTATTGCCATGGGGAAGTTCCAGGGGGGTATCACAACACCCACTCCAAGAGGGAGATAAACAAGTTCTGATTTTTCTCCAGGAATTTGAAGAACAGGTTGCTCTTTACTATAGCGAAGCATCTCTCCTGCATAAAATTCCAAAAAATCAATCGCTTCTGCAACGTCTGCATCCGCTTCAAGCCATCCTTTACCAACTTCGAGAATTTCCCAGGCATTAATCTCAAACCTCCGCTGTCTCATTATCTCTGCAGCATTGAAAAGAAATTCTGCCCTCTCCTCGGGTGGTGAAAATTTCCAACCCTTAAAGAAATTGAGCGACTTTTTCATCGCTTTCTCACCCGTTTCTTTATCTGCTTTCTGAAATATTCCAATAACCTGGTTCTTTTCAGCTGGATTGAAGGATTTGAGTTTATCATCAAGAATAATTTTTTCATTACCGATAATAATTGGGTATTCCTTTCCGAGTTCTGATTCTGCTTTTTTTATTGCATCTTCCATCTTTTTTTGATTCTCGTTAATTGAGAAATCCGTGTATGTTTCATTCCTGAACTCCTTCATTGTATAACCTCCTTTAAATCGTATATATAATATTATATATTTCGTATCCAGTTAGACTGGATTTTGCCATTATAGTGAAAAAGGATACTTTTGTCAATAAAATTTCTAAAAAATCAGAAATCAGTGTAAGGAAGCAACTGCCATTTTTTTTCTTTATCAATGTATTCAAATAGGTAGGGTTTTCGTTCTTTATATTCGTTGATTAACCGAATGTTTTTTTCTGCACCCAGGTCTTTAGCGTAGATTATGTTTCCTTTGTCTAAGATTGGGTGATTTCTGAAAGCAACAGACAGGTAATTATGTCTGTTTATCGTTTTTTCATATTCATTCCTTCCCGGAAGATCCTTGATAAATACGATTGCATTATGTACCGACTTTCTTTTTACTTTGTTGTAGCAATTAAGATTCGTTCCCCAAACAGAATTAAAGATACGTAAACCCGAGGGTATGTAAATTAAAATTGAAAAGATAAAAAGAAGGGAAATAAGTGGTCGTATGTTTAATTTTCTAATACCTCTAACCGTTAATAATACAAGGAGAGGTACAACCGCAAAATAGTACTTTGGACCCATGGGACTGATTCCATGGAACCAGTAAAGCGAGAAAAAAATAACCGATAAGATAATAACCAGTATTGCAAAAAAATCCCAAAGATTTCTCTTCCATCGAAGAAACGCGAAGGGGATGAAAAGAAGTGATAATAGAGGCCAACCGTAAAGGTGCAGAGAGAGCGTGAAGAGGTTATAGAAAAGATTGACTATTGCCTTGAGAGGTGTGTGACCATGAATATTGAACGTTTCTGCACCCTTTCCTATCCCAAAACCGATTTTGTGCAGACTGCTTTGACTGTGAAGAGCATATCCGAAACGGAAGACGTTTCCTGTATATAAAGCGTTATGAATAAATTGTATAGAGAATGTAGGTAAAAAGCCAATAAGAAAAAATAAAATTGCTCTAATTTTTTCATCTCTATTTCTATTAGCAACAATAAGGAGTACAAGCATTGCAGGTATAAATATGCATGCCGTTGTTCTCGAAAAGAAAGCGAGACCGGAGAAAAGTCCGGATAAGAAAGGGAAAAGCCGATTTTTCTGTTTTGTATAGCAACTTAAAAAGAAGAGACTTAGGAGGATAAGAAAAAAACTTGAGTTCTGGTTAAGGTAGGATGATGTAATAAAAAGAAAGGTTGGTGATAGTAGAAGAAACAATGCTCCTTCTTTTGCTGTCTTCTCACCAAAACAGTTTTTTAAGAAAAGAAAGAAAATGATGAGGGAAAATGATCCGAAAAGGGGACCGAGCAGCCAGGGTATTTTAGATAAAACGAAGGGTGTAAGGAAAACGGAATGACCATGTTGAACCATGCTGAACCATTTTCCATTGTGTTGTACCATCTCTTTAAGAAAAAAATCGGGGAATTGTGGAGGTACAACCCACAGGTTGCCATTTGAGAATATCCTGGCCTGGAAAAACGTTGAAACTGAATCACCCTGAGGAATATGGTCGTAGAAGAAAAAGGAAATGAGGTTTGTAATAATAAAAGAGATAAAAAATAATGATATGAGAAAAGAGGTGATTCCAAACCTGTCGATTAATCTTGAATAGTCAAGGAATCTCCGTAATGGTAATATGGAAAAGAGAAGAAGGGAGAGAGGAAGGAAAGGGAGAATTAGGAATAATTGGTGAATGTAATAGTTAAAAGTTACATGTCTCGTAAAATTAAATTTATATAATAAAACAAATAGAAATAAGAGAATTAAAAGGGAAAAAATCAGAGAGATGAAGAAATAGAACAACCACCTTTCATCAAAGGTCTTTTTGAAGTGAACCATACTTGTTTATTTTTTAAACTAACAAGAAAAAAATTAATAAGAAAAATGAAAGTTCAGTGCATACTCTTTGGTTCAGCAGTATTTCATGGAATTAAAATTCACTGCCAAGAGAGAAATGCATATGCATTTTCGAAACACTTTCCAGATTTGTGTGCCAGCCTAAATCAAATTTGAGAATTGCAATAGCTATGTTTAATCTGATACCTGTTCCAAATCCGAATTTAAGGTCTTCAAGTTTAATTCCTCCATCAGATTTTATTGCCATCTTAAAATGTTTCAACTCATTTGTTACACCACCAATGTCACAGAAGGTAACACCCCTTATACCCTGTATATCCAGCGGGAGGGGAAATCTGATTTTTAACCTGTCAATGAAAGGGTACCTTAGTTCAAAATTTACGAAGCCAGCTTTTTTTCCATAGAAACTGAAATAGTCGTATCCTCTGACATTTTCGCTGCCTCCAAGCGCGAAGTACAATGCATCCTTTCCCCATGAACTGAACCCAAAAATTCTTGTTGCAAAAGAGAATCCTTGAGAAATCCTTTTATAGTTTCTGATGTCGCCATAGAATAGAGAATAGTCGAAAGAGTATTTTGCTACTTGAGGAATTGATTTCGCATATGTGAATTTCCATCGTTCTCCATTTACAGGTCCAGTGTATCCCCATAAGGCTGTATCCCTTATCCAACTGATTTTTGGCACAACCATGAAATATGGTACTGATCTTTTCTCTATCCACTCACCCTGGTCATTCAGCCATTCTGAATACTGTTGAACAGTAAAGATATCTGCACCAATATCAAATCTGTGAAACTTATCGATGGGTAGACGAGTAAGGAAACTTCCACCACGCAATGTCTCTTCGATATATTCAATGCTTTGTTCGGAAGAGGCAGGGAAAACCAGGAAGTAGTTCTTTTCCTGGAATATAGCAAAACCGAGGTCCCATCTTTTAGGGAGGTACCAGTAAATGAGCTGGAAGTTTGAATCGAGTATATTCCTTGAGTAAAGGTCAAAAATAAAATAGAATCTGTTGTTACCGAGCACGTCGCTTAATGCAATCTCCATCAAACTCCGAAAGCCATAACCGCTGGCAAAAACAAGGTATCCTCCAGCCCAATCAGTGGAAAAATTTAATCCTGCCTTTTCTTCATTTTCGAGTTCGTAGTTTTTTGTTACGACAGTATACCTTGTATTGAAATCTACCTTCTCTTGTGGTACTGATTTTGCATATTCAAATGGGTCGCGCATTATGAAAATATCCCATCCACCTTCTTCATATCCTGAAAAAACAAGTTTTCTATCATCAGCTGAAAGTGTTGGACTCGAAACGTTGCCAAAAACATCTGTAAGACGATGGATATTCAGACTGTCAATTTCGAGTAGATAAAGATTATTTACTCCCTCCCTATCTGAAATGAAAATTATTTTTTCTCCGTCTTCAGAAAAAACAGGATTTCCAAGATTTGATTCTCTTTCAGTAAGCTGTTCAATTGCTTTACTATCAAGATTTATCTTAAAAAGGGCATAATTACCATAATGCCATAAAGTATCGGATACATATTCTCTGTCTGATGAAAAGACGATAAAGTCTCCCTGTGGAGAAAAAACAGGATCCCTATCATCGCAGACATCTTTTGTTAATCTCCTCAGATTTTGTGTCTTGATATCTATAATGTAGATATCCGAAAGACCATCTTTGATACCGCAGAATGTGATTTTTGTACCATCAGGTGAGAAATTTGGTGAGTAAACGCCATCACAATGTGGTTTTAGTACTGAATGGGTGTGTCCCTGTTCAATATCCATTATATAAGAGACATCATCTTTTCTTGATTTTGCAGAAAAAGCAATCATCTTTCCGTCATTTGACCAGGATATTCCAGGACGTAAAATATGAAGGGCTTCAAATGTTGCAGATTTTGCCGCACTAGCCACTTTTCTCAGTACTTGTCCATTAATGGCAGATATTATCAATATTTCAGTGTACTCGTCTTTATCGGTTATATATGCAATTTTTGTTCCATCGGGTGAGACAGAAGGACTAACATTATACGCATTTCCTGACTTTTTATGGTCGGTTAATCTCCGTGCAATATTGTCCAATTCGTCTTTTTTATCATAAAGTGGCCAGTACCTTTTTTTAAGCGATTTACTCCATTCGGAATCGAGTTGCTCGACTGAAAGACCAATTGTGCTTTTTAGGGCTTTTTCAAAATCCTTTTTCTGCTTGAGTGTATGAAATAATTCGCCAATTTTTTTTCTTCCATAGGTTTCACTGATAAACTTGTATATAGATTGCCCTTCTTTATATGATGAATAACCATACGTGTA
>JAGMEZ010000013.1 GCA_023127905.1 Caldifarciminota bacterium | reverse complement strand
TAACATTTAATTTGAGGCAATTCGTCCTACTTACCCCGCCAAAGAAAAGATTGACCCCGGTGATCGCCGGGGTTATATTGTGTCTATAAACGAGTTCACGAAGAACCAAGTTAGGAGCAGGAGGAACCCACCTTAAAAGGTGAGCCACCCGGCTTTTGATTCTTGTTGACATTGACTATTTGGTAGGATAAATTGCTGTGAAAAAGCGTTGTATAGTATTATGTTAGTGGTTTGAAAGGAGGTGATATTGTTATGATGTTGTTATTAGGAACATATGAAAACGAAATTTATTTAAAGAGTTTAACCAAACAAATCAAAAGGAGGTAAATAAAATGAGAGAATTTAAATCGTTAAATCCGGAAAGACTTCCAGAGGGTTTCGACGCCGAGATTCACGGCGAAGAGCCGACAGTCAAAGTAGAGGAGTCAAAGGGACGTATTGTCGTGTCATATACTTTCCCGGGATTCTATCTTTCAGAAGACAACATTGACGTAGAAGGAGAGAAATTGTCCTTCAAACAGGTAAACATTGTAGCCACAGGCTTTTTGGCTGAAAGCGGGAAGCCTTTACTGCCATCTTTTGGTCGATATGTACAAATTCCTTTCAACTGCGACTACAAGTTCACTGTAAAAAAAGGCAAATCAGTACAGTTTGATAAAATACTAGTGTCGCCAGCCCAGCAAAATGTAACGGATAATCCTGAAGAAAAACACGTCCTGGAATATGACAGAGAATCCTATGAAAAGGATGCATATAGCCCAGAGGAGATTGTCAAGATAACAGGACCATTCAACATTGACGATTACCAAGCTCTGTTGGTTCACGTGTGCCCATTCCAGTATAATCCCGTCAAAAAGAAGTTGATCGGCTATGGCAACATCACTATCAATATCGATGTATCGCAAAAAAAAAGTGAATCTGATGAGTATCCGTTTAGCGACCCTAGTTTCAACAGAGAAGCTTATGGTAATTTTTTTGTCAATCCAAGAAGGAGGGTTGAGGAGCGATTGGAACTCGCGCCAGGCAGGATTGTCTTTCCACCTTTTCGGAAACGAGGTCCCGAATTTCAGATCATCTATTTCAATGATTTTAAGAAAGCCGCAGAAAAATTAGCAAAATGGAAGAATATGAGAGGGTTGCGCACAGAGATTATTTCCATAGACACTGTTGGGAATAGTGTAAATCAGATAAAGACCTATATTCGCAATAAGCGTAGATCTTTCCTCTCTCGTTTACGCTATGTCCTGCTCTTAGGTGATATAGATATGATTGCTGCAGAAGATATCACAGGAGGACCATGGGGACCCAACATAACTGATTACTACTATTCAACCGAATCTGACCCTCCTGCAGGATCTACCACAGACTATAAATTACCCTGGCTTTCCATAGGTCGTATTCCCGTTCGTAACTTAGAAGAGACAACAGATGTAGTTGATCAGATTATCACCTACGAAAAAAATCCGCCAACAGATCCAGATTATTACGAGAGAATGGCATTTGCAGCTTACTTTCAGGACTATGAATGGGATCCCAATTCAGCGGACGGTAAAGCATGCAGAGGCTACATGAAAACAATGGAATATATTCGAGAGCACATGATAACGCTTGGATTCGATGTACAAAGGATATATGTCTCTCAGACCCCAGATGTACAGGAATACAAGGATGGCACTCCCGTTCCACAAAATGTAAAAGACGCGATAGTCTATGGTAATACTGCCACTGATATGCTTATAGACGCGACATCTGAGGGGCAGCTGCTAATTGGACATA
>JAGMEZ010000129.1 GCA_023127905.1 Caldifarciminota bacterium | reverse complement strand
TCTCAAGCCATATAACCTTTCCAGGTTCGATTTTCTCTTGTGAATGATTCTCAAATATCTTTTCTATTATAGTTTTATTTTTAGCCATTTTCAATTTACATTACATTAACCTTTGCTGTTCGTAAATTTTATCCTTCTACTTACTCCTCACTACCTACTGCATACTTTCAAAATATCTGTGGCAAATTTTAATCCATATTACTACGAATTTTTTCTATTTCGTCTTCAATCCCTGAAAGATTGTTGTTTAGTTTCTCAAGTTGTCTTACAAGATTTTCGAGGTGTCTCTCTATCTGAGAAAGGGTATAACTATCTGATGTTGAAGTGTTATCGTTATTCCATTCAGCCCTAACAATCTGTGGACGAAAAATGAAAAAGCCAGAAATAGATAAAACAGTAACGAGAAGTGTAAATAAAACGACATAAAGAATTTTCCGAGGTATCTCTACTGAGATCTTCATTTAAACCTCCCATTTAATAAATTTTTTCTTTCCAATCAGTGTAATTTGGTGTATAATCTATACAATCAAACATTGATATTTTACATAACAATATTTAGAAAGTCAAGCCCTTTTCTCTATTTTAGGATAAGATGGAAAAATTAATTATTTTCTTGCATTTTCGGTAGTTTTATGATATATATATTTAAATATGAAAAAGATAAGTATGCTATTTATAATTTTTATTCTTCTTCTTTCTGTTCTTTTTGCAGATGAGTTTTCCGATAAAATTGCTGAGGAAGAGATAAAACTACAGGCGTTACGGGAAAGAATGAAGGAAGCAGCTCAAAAAACAGATGAATTAAAGAAATCAGAGAAAAATATCCTTGGGATAATCTTAAGGATGAATGACGAGCTTTCATTAACGCAGAGACTACTCAAATCACTTAAAAATAAGGAGAAAATAATTTCTGAAGAGATTGATAAAACTGAGAAAATAATTCAGGTGCTTGAGGATAGAAGAAAAGAGAGGAGTAAAATACTTAACAAAAGAATACGAGCAGTTTATAAAAAAGGTAAGATGCATACTTTTGAAATCCTTTTAACCTCAAGAACATTTATTGATGCAATAAAAAGATTTGAATATCTTACCATAATTGCTCAGCAGGATAAGAAGATTTTTAATGAGCTCGTTGATTTGAAGAAGGATCTTGAGGAGAAGAAGAAATTTCTGAGAACAAACCTTGATGAGATAAAAAAG
The DNA here is from genome assembly GCA_023127905.1 of Caldifarciminota bacterium. Taxonomy (GTDB): domain Bacteria; phylum Hydrothermota; class E44-bin80; order E44-bin80; family E44-bin80; genus JAGMEZ01. The sequence goes on along the minus strand of JAGMEZ010000129.1, from coordinate 6,632 downwards.
ATAAATATCGAAGCAGAGAAAGAGACAGAATTCCTTTCAAACAAAAAGAAAGATAAACAGGGAATGCTTGAGTCTGTGAAAGCAGAGAGAGCAAAACAGGAGCAACTTACAAGAGAACTGAAAGCATCTGCCCGGAAAATTACATCATTAATTGATAAACTTGAAAGGGAAAGAAAAGAAAGAGAAAAAATAGAAGGGGCAACAAATTATTTTGAGAATGTAGTTGGAAAAATAAAATTCCCTGTAAAAGGAAAACTTATTTCAACATTTGGTAACCAGGTTAATCCAAAATATGGAACGACTGTAAAAAACAATGGTATTGATCTTAAAGCTCCTCGAGGAGCTCCTGTTCATTCCATAGCAAAAGGTAAAATTGTCTATAATGATAGATTTCTTGGATATGGTAATGTTATTTTGATTGATCATGGTAAAGGATATTATAGTCTTTATGCGCACCTTCAGGATGTAAATGTTAGTTTAAAAGAAATTGTTGAGAAAGATCAGGTAGTAGGAACTGTTGGAGATACTGGATCCCTTGAAGGTCCAAAACTTCACTTCGAGATACGAAAAAATGGTAAACCCATTGATCCCCTTCCATTTCTTAAAGAAAATAGATGAGTTTTAATGAAATAATCGGGCAAACGGAAGTTAAGGCTCTTCTAAAGAAATCATTAAAGAAGAATAGGATTGCTTCAGCTTATCTTTTCGTTGGGCCAGAAGGAGTTGGAAAAACAATGACTTCCCTCAACTTTACAAAGGCAATGAACTGCAAGATACATAGGACCGACTCATGTAGGGGGGATGATCCTGATAATGTATGTCCATCGTGTAGAAAAATCGATGCATTTTCACATCCTGATGTTGTAATTTTATTTCCTGTTCCTAAGAAAATAAGAGAAGAAAAGAGGAGAAATGAGTTATTACAGGAAGGGAAGATACATATGTATCAAAAAACGGAGGTTATTGCTATAGGTGATATTCGGGATGTTGAGGAAACACTCCTGATGAAACCGTTCGAAGCTCAAAGGAGAGTGATTATTATTATTGATGCTGAGACAATGAACCAGCAAGCACAAAATGCTTTCTTAAAGATATTAGAAGAACCACCAATGGACACAACTATCATACTTACATCTTCTCAACCTGAACGTCTTTTTTTAACAATAAGATCACGCTGTCAAAGAATAAACTTTAAAAGATTAAGTAGAGAAGAAGTAAGAGAATTTCTCATACAAAATGGTAAACTTTCAGACGAAGATCTCAAGTTAGCATGTCTACTCTCAAATGGAAGTATTAAAAATGCAAGTAAATTTTTTAATGAGGAAGGTAGAGGAGAGAGGGAAATTTTAAAAGAACTTATAAGTGATATGAACTATGAGATACTAAGTGAAACGTTTGATAAAGAAAGTTTAGAGAAATTTATAAATTTTCTTATACCGTTGTTTAGGGATTTCCTTAGTGCAGAATTTGGAAATGAAGTATTTAATATTGATATTCAAAATTATATTCGCTCAGTTTATAAAAGATACTCAATTGATGGAATTAGAAAAACTATAGATTTTCTCGGAGAATCCCTGATTAACATCACAAGAAATGTTAATCCCGAACTTATTTCAAATGTAGTATATGATAATTTAAAGGAAGGATAAATGCTTTACGAAGTAATTTTAAGAGAAAGGGAAAAGAATGTCTTTAAAAATCCACAACTTATTGATATTAAAAAAGGTGATTATGTTATAGTGAAACCCGAAGATGAGACAGAGGCAATTGGTCGTGTAGTGGACATAGTTGATTATATAAAGGATACTTATATTCAGGGAAAAATAGCTCGAAAGGCGACAGAAGAGGATATGAGCGAATGGGAAAAGAACAAAGAACTGGAAAAAAAAGCATTCGAACTCTGCAAGGATAAGATTTCAAGAGGAAATTTTAACATGAAGTTAATAGATGTTGAGTGTCAATTTGACAGACACAAATTAAAGTTCTTTTTTATTGCAGATGGGAGGATAGATTTTAGAAACCTTGTCAGGGATCTTGCAGCTACTTTCAAGGCAAGAATAGAAATGAGGCAAATTGGTGTGAGAGATTATGCCAAACGTATAGGAGGGCTTGGTATATGTGGAAGACAATTTTGCTGTAGGAGTTTCTTGAAGGAATTCCAACCTGTAACAATAAGGGTTGCAAGGAATCAGGATATAAACATAAATCCGCAGAAAATTTCAGGTGTCTGTGGAAGATTAATGTGTTGTCTTACCTATGAAGAAGAGTTTTACGCTAGTGAATTGAAGAAGTATCCGAAGATAGGAACGAAGATAGAAACAGCCACAGAAAAGGGGAAGGGAATAATCACAAAGATAAATATATTTACAGAAGAGGTAACAGTACAATATGATGATGAAACTCAAGAGGTACTTCACCGTTCAAAAATTAAAGTTCCTGAAAAGAGAATGTGGAAAATATTTCCACGACGTAGTTTTTTGAAAAGGCAAAAAAAGGATGACAAATAATATTCTAATAACAAGTGCTCTTCCATATGCAAATGGGCCTGTTCATCTCGGGCAACTTGCCGGTTGTTACCTCCCGGGAGATATATACTACAGATACCAGAAAATGAAGAAGAGAAATGTTATACACATCTGTGGAACGGATGAAAATGGAGTGCCGATAACAATAGAGGCAGAGAGTGCCGGTAAATCTCCACAGGTTCTTGTAGATTACTATTACGACAATATTAAAGATAGTTTTAAGCGAGTGGGGATAGTCCATGATAATTTCTCCAGAACATCAATTCCCCTCCATCATAAACAAGCTCAGGGCTTTTTCATGAAAGTATACAATAATAATTATATTATAACAAAAAAGATAAAGCAATACTACTGCCCTCAATGCAAAAGATTTCTGGCAGATAGATATATTGAAGGAACATGTCCGTACTGTGGTTCTGAAGAAGCACGGGGTGATCAGTGTGAAAGTTGTGGAAGGTGGCTTGATCCAAAAAATCTTATTTCTCCAAAGTGTAAGGTATGCGGTGGTACTCCTGTCTTGAGGGAAACAAAACACTGGTATTTCAGACTTGACCTTCTACAACCAGAACTCGAAAAATGGATTGAGACAAAAAAACATTGGAAAAATAATGTAAGAAGATTTTGCAGGGGGTGGTTTGATGAGGGACTTGAACCGCGAGCAATTACAAGAGATCTGAATTGGGGTGTACCTGTTCCGTTAAAAGAAGCAAAAGGCAAGGTTTTATATGTTTGGTTTGATGCTCCAATAGGATACATTTCATCTACAATAGAATGGGCTGAAAAAATTGGGCAACCTGAAGTGTGGAAGGATTACTGGTTGAATCCTGAAACAAGACTTGTACATTTCATTGGAAAGGATAATATTGTTTTTCATGCCATGGTATGGCCGGCAATGCTTATTGCTCACGGTGATTATATTCTTCCATCAGAAATTCCTGCAAATGAATTTCTTAACTTGAAAGGAGCAAAATTCTCTACGAGTAGACGACGAGCAGTATGGCTTCATGAGGTTCTTGATACTTTCGAACCTGATTTATTAAGGTATGCACTTTCTGTAAATTTACCTGAGAATAAGGACACAGATTTCAATTGGGATGATTTCCAGAATAAGGTTAATAATGAACTTGCTAACACACTTGGGAATTTTGTAAACAGAACAATTAGTTTTATTAGTAGAAGCTATTCCTCAAAAGTACCAGGAGCGCATGACCTGATGGATGAAGATAAAGGCATGCTTGAGTTTATTCTAAAGACAAAAAATATAATGGAAGAAAAGATAGAAGGATTTGAGTTAAAAAAAGGAATAAAAGCTTTAATGGAATTAGCGAAGGAAGCAAATAGGTACTTTGATAAAACAAAACCGTGGGAGGCAATAAAAAAGGATAAAGAAAAATGCTCACGGACAATCAATACCTGTATTCAAGTTGTTGATGGACTTGCTACCCTTATGGAACCTTATCTTCCTTTTACTTCAAAGAAGATACTTAGAATGTTAGATATTGAAGGTAATGATTGGGATAGTGTCGGGAATGTGAGAATCCCTGAAAATAAAGAGATAGGAAAAATAGAAATTCTTTTTAAAAAGGTCGAAAATGAGACAATCAAAATTGAAAAGGAAAAACTTGGAATAGAGGAGGCAGAAATGACAGGTGTTGTTTCCATTGAGGAGTTTGCAAAAGTAGAGATAAAGGTGGCTGTAATTGAGAGTGCAGAGAAGGTAGAAAATGCACAGAAATTGACGAAAATGATAATTGATATTGGCCATGAGAAAAGACAGATAATTGCAGGTATTGCTGAATACTATACACCTGAAGATCTTGTTGGAAAAAAGATTATTGTAGTTACAAATTTACCCCCAGCAAAAATCAGAGGTGTAGAATCGAATGGAATGCTTCTGGCAGCAACCAAGGGGAATGATCTTACCCTTCTTACAATTGATAAAGAGATAGATACAGGAGCAAAGGTCAGTTAATAAAAACTTGACAAATTGTATAATTTATACTAAAATTGTATGAATTGAGAGGAGGAAGGATGAAAAAAACAATTTTCATTATTTTTATTCTTTCACTGTTGTTTCTTACACTCGTTGTTAACTGCTCGAAGGAGACTGAACCTCCGGCTGAGACTGGTTACAAGAGATATGTTGTAATAGAGTTTTTTACGTACCATGATTGTCAAAATTGTCCGCTGGCTGAAAAGGCTATTGATAGCCTTTTTGGAATCCATGGAGACAGTCTTGTTATCATTGAATACCATGTAAGGGTTTTAGATGATACCCTAACACCCTGCACTACTTTTGTAAATGATAGAGAAACGCGATATACAGTTGGTGGCACATACCCAACAGTTATTTTTGATGGTGTGGAAAGACACACAGGTGCAACAGGTGACTTGTTCAGTACCTTTCTTAACGTAATTCAAGATAGGTTTTCAAAAAATTCAAACTTAAGATTTCATACATTTGATGCTGAATTTGTTAGTTCTATGTCTATCTCTTTTAATATTCGCATCTTTTCATATACGGATGTTTCTGGTCGGCTTTTCTTTGTTCTCACGGAAGATAGCGTTGTTTTCAAGGATTCTCTTTACAACTTTGTTGCTCGGCAGGTTTACCCAGATGAGAATGGTATGGTTTTCTCAGTTTTTGAAGACGATACATTCGGAACAAACGGAAGCATAGCATTATCATGGCAACCAGTTGGTGATGTCTGGCTGAATATTTTCATCCAGAATCTGAATAATAACACGATATATCAAGGTGGTTCAATCAACCTTGGCAAGGCTCCTCTTGTTCCCTATCGTTATAATTTAACTGTTTCTCCTGATACATTCCAGACAGGGACTGCAAGTTCAGCAACAGTTTTTACGTTTCTTTTAGAAAATACCGGTTCACTTGATGATGATTATATAATTAAAGCTGAAGAGATAGACCATATAGCGGGTTGGGAATGGCAGTTGTGTGCAGGTGGTGTGTGTAAAATTCCCGACCATGGTATAATCCATGACACCCTATCGATTTCATCGCAGGATAGTGATTCGTTTACAATTGATGTAGTACCTAACACAACTGCTGGAATTGAAAAAATAAATGTGATAGTTAAATCTGCAGGAGATCCCACCTTAGCAGATACAATAGATATTTATACTGAACTTCAATAGCTATCTGGCTTTATCATATATTCACTCAGCACATGCTCTGTGCTGAGGTTTTCCACATTACTATAGTAACCTTAAAGGAGGTATTATGAAATATATGAGATTTTTGATTCTCTTATTTTTTCTATTTGTATGTTTAATTCCTCTGAGTGCATCGCAGAGGGTTGTCCTTATTGAAGGTTTTACCAGAGCTACTGGATGACCATACTGTCCGTATGCTGCTCGTGCGATAAAGCAGCTTGTAGACGAAACAGGGGATAGCCTTGTTCCAGTTGAATATCATACAAGTGGTTCTTTCACAAATAGTTATGCAGGTGTCCGTTCAGGTTATTACTCGATTACAGGTGTTCCAACAACGGTGATCGATGGTATTATAAAACATATAGGAGGGGGTACTGGTAATTATTCACAGTACAGGAATTCTTTTAATACAAGAAAAAATATTTCAAGTCCATTCGAGATTAATCTAATCGGTAATTACTCTCCTGATTCTCGTTCTGGGTCTATTACTGCTGAAATAATCGCAACAGGAACTCCACCTGCAAATCTGCGTCTGAGATATGCAGCTGTTGAAACGGATATTGAATACGCCTGGTCTGGGGAGGATTCACTCTTTTTTGTTGAAAGGCTTATGTTTCCATCTGCAACAGGTATATCTATTTCGATGTCACAAGGTGATACTATATATGACACACAGGGTTTTACATTTGACCCATCCTGGAATTTTGTTAATATGTATATTGCAGTATTTATACAGAATGAAACAACCAAAGAGATACAACAGGCTGCAAAATGGACAATTCCAGTAAACATTCCCGCTATTTCCTATAAAGGGAATTATATTGACGATTCCTCAGGTGATAATGATGGTAGGGCAGACCCCGGTGAAACAGTTGATATGATTGTTTCACTATATAACAATCCTCCACCTTTCCAGCCAGCTACGAACGT
>JAGMEZ010000128.1 GCA_023127905.1 Caldifarciminota bacterium | reverse complement strand
AAATCTTTTACCTTTATCAATTTTCCATCTTTTCTTATAAAGGGATATTCGTTTGAAGAAATATGTAAATCAGAACCATTATTCTTAATAACCAGCTTAAGATATTTATCTATCTCTGGCTCTCCTGTTTTGACCTCAACATCAAGATCTAAACCGCTTCTTACTTCGTCTTCTGTTTCTTCACCAGAAACCTGTTCTTTTTCCTCCATCGATGTCTTAAATTTTTCCACTAGAACGAAGGAAGAAAAAATACCTTTGCCGCTTTTTCCTATAAGACCCGAAAAAATCCCCTTTTCAGGAAATTCGTATTTTATATTTATCTGATCTTTTAAGTTGCTGAAATCAATCTCATCGTTTGAAATTTCATTCATCATATTTTCTATTTCTAATGTTGATAATCTCACACTATCGTTAAATTCACGACCTGATGACATTATATACTTAATAGGTGTCTCAGGACTAATGCTGAGTTGGACTGCATTAAGACTAAGCAATTTATCGAAATATTTATCTATTCTATTCATAATACATTTCCAGAATTAAAGATAGTTATTAGGTTTAATTTTTATTCTGTGATTTCTTAATTGATCACAAATAGTCTTTAGCAATTTTTAGAACAGGCTGGTGCTGACAGAGCTCTCCTTACCAATGCATTCAGAATTTTTAAATCTACAGGCTTCACAAGGTACTCGAAAATATTTGATGATTTAACAACAAAATCATCTTTCATTCCCTCAAATGCCGTGCATATGATTACCGGTAGATTTTCTCCTGATTCCCTTATAAGGCTGAGGACTTCGAGCCCGTGCATGTCTGGCATCTTAATATCAAGAATTATAAGATCAAATTTATTCTGGAGAACTAACTCCAATGCCTCAAGTCCGGTTGAAGCGGTCAGAACTTCGTATCCTTCCCTTTTAAGCGTGGTTGAAAATATTAAACGTATATTTGGGTCATCATCTACAATCAGCAATCTTTTCATCTCTCCTCCTTTTTAGTTTTATTTATATATAAAGCAAGTAACGTGCCAGAAGTTAAGTGGCTCAATTTCTGAACTTACATAAATCTACCAAATTACTATGCGTTAAAAAATATTACATTGTGTTTAAAATACTTACAGTTTAGATATACACCCTCAACTCCCCCTTTCTTTCAGTGCTTTAATTACTCAATTACACTATATTCCCATATTCAATCAAATTTATCCCACCTGCCCCGTTCTACGGTGTTTGTTTTCCCGTTCCGAAGGAACTATTCTTAGAGTGTGTTATGGAGTGCAACGACGGTGTCGTTGCGGTGTTGCCGTAAATTCCTAGGACTTAATCCTGCATCATACATCGTACATCATACATCCCATAGTTTCTCATAATTTAATCATCAACCCATTCACTAATGTACTCATACACCCATTTACTCAATTACCAAATCACCTTATTACTGTATGTGCTAATTACTCAATTACTAAGTTACCTAATTACGATATTCCATAACAAAGGGGGATTTAAGGGGATTTAATGGGATTTAAACAAAACAAAAGAGATTAAAAATTTAACACCCTGTTCACTTTTTAATCATAATTTTTATTCTATTTTAACCGCTATATCTTCTAAGTCTATTTCTCACAATAACATACAGATATTAATTTTGCTGGCATAGTACTTGCTCTTAATAGGTAATAAAAAGGAAATGAAAATGGATAGATATAAACGATTAATAATATTAATAACCTCCATCTGTCTTATTGCTTCAATACTAAACGCAGAAGGAATATACACATTACAATTTAATAAGAATGACCTCTCTTTTGGAAAAATCGATGGGTATGATATTATTAATATGAAAGGTTGCATCCCTCAAGGTGAAACAGGATTTCCTCTCCTCCCTCATAAGAGGATTGAAATCTTAATTCCTTCTAACAAACGATTTATTGGAATTAAAGTCCTTAACAAATTTTGTGAAAAACTCAGTTCAAGTTTCACAATTTATCCTGCACAACCACCTGTCCCTCTTAATGGTAATCCCAT
>JAGMEZ010000127.1 GCA_023127905.1 Caldifarciminota bacterium | reverse complement strand
AGTGGTGAGAACATACCAACCATTTTCAATCAATACAAGAGCAGGTTCATTATCTAATTTAATCTCTCTTAAGGCAACCCCTTGTGGTAGGAGACGAATCTTCGGGTAAGTATTTCTATCTTTCTTAAATATTTCTAAGTTGAATCGAACATTAAAAGTTGTACTTTTCTTTTTCATAATGCCAGAATATTCTGCTTTGGTGATAAGATAATCACCCGGTGGTTCGATTGGCGTTATATCAACAGCTTTCATTTGATCGAGTAATTTCTTGAATTGATCGCGCTGGAGCACCACTTTTCCATTCTGAATATTGTACTCAACCTTGACTTCGCTTCCGGTCTGTGCAAGAATTTTTTTGAATTCATCCCAGGATAACGTAATCTCATCAGTGTCAATTTTAAGAAATTTTTTGAATTCATCCCAGGTAATTCTGACAGAGCTTGAATGGTTATCAGATTCTGGATTTTGCGCGTAGGTAGGTATAGTTATTCCTCCCCAAAAGAGACCTACCATGGCAATAAGGATAAAAGACAACAGAATACCACTTGATCTTTTTGGTATTTTCATATAACCCTCCTCAATTTTTAATTGAATCTTTATTCATTGAATATTAACAGAATGAATCTATCATTTTTTCTAAAAAGTGTCAAGGTAGAAAATTAAGAAAATATTTTTCCATTTTATTAAATAACGTAATTTAATTCACCATTGTTCCAGGATACATCTCCTTGTAGTATTTTCATTATGGTAGCCACAGGATTTAAGGGGTTTCTGCCCGTTGTTTGTCATTGCGAGTTCTCTTTCATTTTCACTTCCGTAGCAATCTCGGTGTTTTCTTTGGAGTGCAAAAAGTCCTCTTGTTGCGGTGTTTCCATTTTTCTGACTTTCAATCAATAACAATTAATAACCATGAATATACAACTAATACACAATTATTTTTCCAAACTATCTACTTTATTCTCTTCATATTCTATCACAATATACCACCTACGTTTAATTTTATTCCAATTCTCTAAAATATATTCAGGTTTCCAATTTTTTTCAAACTTTTAACTTGACACTATAGAAAAATAAATGTATAAAATATTAAGACATATGAGGAAATCTACTATCTCTATCCTTCTCCTTTGTTAAAATCCCCCTAAATCCCCCTTTAGAAAAGGGGGACATGAAAAAGAAGGAAAGTCTGAAATTAGGAAAATAGAAAATGGAAATTTGCACATATAGTAAGTAAGTAATTTGGTAATTGAGTAATAGAGTTTAATCCTAATGGATTGGAAGTGAATGCTCCACCTATGCCAGAGCTTCGGAGGACAAGTTCGCACTGGAAGTAATCCTTCGACTTCGCAGTTCGAATTCCTAACTACAAGCTCAGGATGGAATTAAGCTTCGCTGGAAAAGAACATTTCATTGTAAACGAATGCATCGTTGTAATAAAAAGCATTAGAAAAAAAATGGGATTGTTTCGGTTGAAAAAGGGAAATACACACTCTATCCCCCCCCCTTTGAAAAAGGGGGGACAGGGGGGACATGAAAAAGAAGGAAAGTCTGAAATTAGGAAAATAGAAATTGGAAATTTAAACACTAAAAGCAAGGGGGACTTGTTATAGGTTAAAAGCAAAATGTCAAAATATGTTTAACAGTACCAGTCATAAGAAAAGGAGGAGGTTATGTTTTTATTATTATTTTGTATTATTTCATCTTTTAATGTAGAACAAATCACTTCTAATAACCAGTCAGAATGGGTTCCGACGGTTGCTGTTGATGAGTCTTGCAAAGTGCATATAGCTTATACGTATCCAGACCAGATTCATTATATCACAAATAAATCCGGATTATGGGAAATAGATTCTATCCTGGTTAGTGGAAGTATTCCCTCTATTGCTGTTACACCAGGGGGAACTCCTCATATTGTCTATATAGACAATGATGGAAACGATGACGAAGTCTATTATGCAACCTATGTAGGTGGAAACTGGGACATCGATACAGTAACTAATAACTCTTCAAGCAGCAAGGTTGCATCAATTGCACTTGCACCTGATAGCACACCTCATGTGGTGTACTATGACTTTACTGGAGGATTGAAAATCTGGCATGCAGTTAAGAACCTTGGAACATGGACCACTGAATTTATACCGGGTTCTAATATTGGCACATATTCATCAATCGCTGTTGATTCATCAGGAAAGGTTCATGTTGCATTTGTAGCTGGGACATATGGTGGTAACCGAGAGATTATCTATGCTAATGATACTTCTGGAAGCTGGGTTACTGAAAGTGTTACCATAGATGCTCTTGACGATGACTTTCCTTCTATAGCTGTAGATATGAATAGAGATGTTCATATTGTATTCTCAAAGGATGATGGTTCTGATTGGGAATTATGGTATGCTACTAACGAATCGGGTTCTTTTGTAGCGACACAACTTACAGATAATGTTGGAATACAGGATTTAGGTTATCCTTCAATAGCTGTTGATGAAAACTGTTGTGCACACATTGCTCATCAGGAAAATTACGTGGCTGGTAACTTTTTCTACTTCACTAATATGACAGGTTCATGGGAAAGAGAAACAATATTTACAGGATCCTGGAATAAAACGTACTCATGGGTTGATAGAAATATTTGCATTGACAACCTCGGTTATGTTCATGTGTGTTTTGCTAATCAAACCAGTTCATCTTCTTCAAGCACAGAGATTTATCACGCTATGAGTAATGAGAGTGTGGGAATTGAAAATTTAAGTTCTTCTTTATGTCCTCAGGGCTCTATTTTGGTTCAGCTCAACCCAAACCCATTCAAAGAGAAAGTTATTATCAAATACAAAAATCTAAATAACCAGAACCAGGAGGATATCTCGCTGAGAATTTTTGATATTACAGGAAGATTAGTAAAGGACATTTCTCTGCCCACTACCTACTCCCTACTTCCTACTGTAATTACGTGGGACGGAGGAGATAATTCTAGTAGTGAAGTTCAAAATGGAATATATTTCCTGAAGGTTAAATACGGAGAATTTGAGGAATCAATAAAGCTTCTAAAAATAAAATAAAATTGTTGGAGCGATATCTTTAGCTCGTGAGCGAAGCTTTTACGGACCATATTGCGAATAACTGTAGGGGCAACCCTTGCGGTTACCAGCCTACGCTTAGCTTTGGCAGGCAGGCGTCGAGGGAGAGAAAAAGTAAGAAATGAAAATTATTTATGTTACGGATATTCACGGAGATAAATGGAAATATAATCGTTTATTCGAAGTGGCAAAATCGTTTAAAGCTGATATGGTGATAAATGGGGGAGATATGCTTCCGATGACAGCAAATTTATATAATCAGGGTAAATTTATTTCCAGTTTTCTTGAAAGTTACTTTTTACAGTTTGAATCAGCAGGAATTTATTATCTATGTCTTCTGGGGAACGACGATTTAAGAATGTTTGATGATCTCTTTGAGAAAACATGCAATAAATTTCAATATGTAGTGTCCACAGCGCAGAAAAAGTTTGAAATAGAAGGTTATACATTTATAGGGATGAACTGGATTGCCGATTGTCCATTCCAACTCAAGGATAGATGTCGAATGGATACGTATGACTATGTATTCCAGAAGCAACTTGGTAACGGACTTTTATCAAAGCCAGAAGGTTTACAGGAAATAGATGATTGGTTTAGTTATGCAAAAACGCTCCCGACAGTAGAGGATGAATTGAGTAGTTTAGTACGCCCTGACGATATGGCAAATGCTGTGTATGTAATTCACATGCCTCCTTACATGTTGGGGCTTGATGTGTGCTTTGATGGCAGAGAAGTGGGTTCAAGGGCTATATATGACTTTCTCCTGCAAAATCAACCAAAACTATCCCTTCATGGACACATCCATGAATCACCGGAGGTTTCAAGAAAGTGGTTCGCTAAACTTAAAAATACAATCTGCATCCAACCCGGTCAATCTGGCAGATTAACATATGTAACGATTGATCTATCAAGTATGAAATTTAATAGAATCAAAATATAATAACTGCCCCCATAAATTTTCCTAAAAAAATGAAACTTTTTCTTCTCTCCTTCGTAAATTAAGTAGTTAGTAGAAAATAAAGAAAACAAAAATTTGAGGGGGTTAAATGTTATCAAAGATAAAAAAGAGGAGGTAAGAAATGAAAGGAAAGAGGAGAATATTAAAAACAAGAAGGGATTACTCTGATAATCTTATGACAAAAGTTTTATATGTAACTTTCTAAGAAAAGAGATTAAATTGTTAAAAAAGCGGGGTTAAAACCCCGCTTTTTTAATTATCAAAGACTGACCACAACTGCCCCCTTGACTATCTAAGAAATGTATTGACAAATATGAGAATTTAATATAAATTAGGCGTGGAGGGCTAGTCCTAACAGGTAAGGCAGCGGACTTGAAATCCGCCGGGTTTTCGCCCTTGGGGGTTCGAATCCCTCGCCCTCCGTGTCAATCATTTCTGACGAAATGATTGACAGCATATAGCTTATGGCTTATAGCATACGAATTATGGTTAAAAACATAAAAGACTATAAGAAATTATGAAAAAAGTAATCAGCATATAGCTTATGGCTTACAGCATACGAATTATGGTTAAAAACATTAACTAATAATAAAAAAGAAGATAGAGGAAAATGGTGTTTAGGTTTGAGAATTTGGAGATTTGGAAGATGGCGATTGAGTACGGAGAAATAATCCATATGTTAACGAAGAAATTTCCTAAGACTGAGCAGTTTGTGTTAACAACTGATTTAAATCGAGCTGCTGTTTCTGTATCATCGAATATTGCAGAAGGTTCTGGTAGTGAGAGTAATAAAGAATTCAAGCGATATCTAAGAATTTCAATAAAATCAATATTCGAAACGATTTCGCAATTATATATTGCAAGAATAAGGAAGTACATTTTTGATAATGAATATTTTGGGAGCAGAACCTTGAGATCTTGTGGAGGTGTTGGAAAGATTTTATAGAAGTTGAGTTTTTATATGTTTAGCCATTAGAAAAAAGCTATTAGCTATAAGCCATTTTTTGCAAAGCAAAAAATCGGAGGGGTGGCCGAGCTGGCTGAAGGCAGCCGCCTGCTAAGCGGTTGTGGGGGTAAAACCTCACCTAGGGTTCGAATCCCTACCCCTCCGCCAGATCTATAATTTTCATAGAAAATTAAAGATAGAAAATGGTTAATAGCATTTGACTTACAGTTAAAGAAAAAAAAGGCAAAAGTAGAAAAATCGTTTAATTTTGAATAATGAAAAGTAATAGTGAAAAGAGAGTGGTGCGGGTGAGGATTGCACCGAGTCCTACTGGTTTTCTCCATGTTGGGACTGCCCGTGCAGCACTTTATAACTGGCTTTTTGCCAGAAAACATAACGGAACATTTATTTTAAGAATAGAAGATACGGATATTGCACGTTCGAGTAAGGAAATGGTGCAGTCGATCCTTGACGGTCTATACTGGCTTGGTTTGGATTGGGACGAAGGTCCATATTTTCAGTCTGAACGGTTGGAAATATACAGGAGTTATGCTGATAGGCTTCTTGAAGAAGGAAAAGGTTATTACTGCTATTGTACACCAGAGGAGCTTGCCGAGAGAAGGGAGCTGGCAAAACGAGAGAAAAGAGATTTAAAGTATGATAGGCACTGTCTTGGTTTATGTGAAGAAGCGAAAAGTAAACTCGAAGAGGAAAAAAGACCTAAAGCCATAAGGTTCCATGTACCTGAAGGATATACCTCATTTCAGGATATCGTTCACGGAGAGGTTAAGAAGAGTAATGAGGAAATTGAAGATTTTATCATCATGAAATCCGATGGAACACCCACATATAATCTTGCTGTTGTGGTAGACGATTTTGAAATGGGTATTTCGCACACTATAAGGGGAGATGATCATATACCAAATACTCCTAAGCAAGTTCTTTTATATAACACACTTAATATTTCTCCTCCGCGATTTGCACACCTACCACTTATTCTTGGCACGGACAGGAGTAAACTTTCTAAAAGACATGGGGCAGTGTCAGTTACTCAGTATAAGGATGAAGGATTCCTTCCTGAAGCACTTTTCAACTTTCTTTCACTGCTTGGTTGGAATCCTGGTGATGATAAGGAGATAATGACACGGGAGGAGATATGTGACCATTTCACACTTGAAAGAATAAGTAAAACGGCTGCTATTTTTGATATTGAAAAACTTGAGTGGATGAATGGAGTTTACATAAATAAACTTTGTGATGAAAAGCTGCTTGATATGATAATTCCTTCTTTGTTGGAAAAAGGATGGGTTGATAGGGACTTTCTGGAGAATAAAAGGGAGTATTTGCTCAAGGTTGTATCGGTTCTTAAGGAGAGGATGAGAAGATTAAAAGATTTTATTAGGTATGGTTCGTATTTTTTTATAGATGTTGAAGAGTATGAACCAAAAGGAGTTAAGAAACATTTTA
>JAGMEZ010000126.1 GCA_023127905.1 Caldifarciminota bacterium | reverse complement strand
TATCAATCAAAACCGGTTGCCTATCTATTCGTGACGACGACAAAGTGCCGGGTTGGTGAAATAGATGATATGCTGCTTGTTGGTCCAAATGATGTATATCTGTATGATGCTTATACGAATGCGGAATACAGAGGGAATAGAATTTACCCTTCTCTTATTACCGATGTGGTAAGGTTTTACAAGGGCAACGGCTTTTCCTGTGCCCTTATCTTCACCACTTTTTCCAACCAAAAATCTGTTCGTGGAATTAAACGCGCAGGTTTTTCCTGCTATCAAATCATACGTTTCTATAATCTCTTTGGATTTAGAATATGGAATTACACCGCAAGGAGTCATGATGTCCAATCGCGATTTAGTAATGAAAATTGAGAAGCTCAGTAATTGCTCAGCAATCTGGAATAAAATATTTGAGCATACACCGGATGCCTCTCCATTCCTAAGTTACGAATGGTTCAATGCCCTCTGTAGTAACCTATTAAAGGTTGATCCGGAGGTTATAATTTTCTGGGATGGAGATTCTCCCGTGGGAATTTTCCCTGGATCAGTTGAGAACAGAACATTAAGGTTCATAAGCGATGAAAGAGTGACCGATCTCTGTGATGTTATTTATCTTCAAGATTATGAAAAACCGTTTATTAAAGCCTTGTGTAAATGCATTTCTTCAGAAGGATGGGAGTTCGATCTTTATCCCATCGGTGCGGATAGTCCGATGGTTAGATTCATGCCTGAAATAGTGGCTGATGTCTCATTGGAAGATGCTGATCTCAGTCCTTTACTCTCACTTCCGGATACATGGGATGAATACCTTAGCAGTCTTGGCAGAAAGCAAAGGCACGAATTGCGCCGAAAGATGAGAAAGGTGAGTTATGTGACATTAGAAAAGGTTGAAGCATCCCACATTGAGATCCTTTTTCAGTTCATGAGTGCGTCGAGTACTGAAAAGAAGGATTTTCTTTCAGGAGATATGCGTTCCTTTTTTAAGTCGATTGCTTTCTCATTTTCTAAAAAAGGTTGGCTTAGATACCGTGCATCGTTTCTTGACACGCAACCTATTGGGGTTCTCTTTTCATTCACGAATAATAACCATATTTTTCTTTACAACATGGGGTTTGATCCAGATTATATTTCTTTATCACCTGGTATCATCACAATTTG
>JAGMEZ010000125.1 GCA_023127905.1 Caldifarciminota bacterium | reverse complement strand
ACGGGAAGGATTGGTTATTTCATGGATTCGGCAGGTAAAAGAGAAGGTCTTACATATGGTGGAGGAATTGAGTTCAAAAACCTGAAATTCGATATAGGTGTTGACGATCAACTGTATGATTTTCAAACATCAAATTACAGATTCTCTCTCTCGTACAACTTTTAATATGGAAGGCATTCTTTTGGTAAACAAACCCAGTGGACCAACCTCTTTTCAAGTTATTAAATTACTGAGGAGAATAACAGGCGAAAGAAAGATCGGACACACAGGAACTCTTGATCCTGATGCGCGTGGTTTACTCCTCGTTGCGATTGGAAGGGCTACAAAAACCGTTAGGTTTTTACAGGAACTAAGAAAGGAATATGTTGCAAAAATTCTTCTTGGAGTCTTGACTGAAACAGATGACATTTCTGGTAAGGTTTTAAGAGAAGATAATATTTCACAAGTTCCTTATAGAAGGCTTAGAGAAACATTGAAAGCCTTGCAAGGAAAGATAAAACAGGTTCCCCCAAGATTTTCAGCTGTCAGGTATAAAGGAAAAAGGGCTTATTTCCTGGCAAGGCGTGGAGAAGATTTTTCGCTAAAAGAAAAGGATATTGAGATTTATAAATTAGATATACTATATTACTCACACCCTTATCTGAAAATCTTGGTTGAGTGCTCAAAGGGAACATACATTAGATCGCTAGCGAGGGATATTGGTAGGATGTTAGGTTCCTGTGCAACTCTCTTTTCACTTCTTCGAAGAAGCATTGGCAGTTGGACTTTGAGAGATTCGTTGAGTATTGATGAAACAACAGATAGAGGAACTATAGAAAAGAACATTTTGTCTGTTTCGGAGGTTTTCAAGGATTTTCCCCAAACAGATTTAAACAATCCGGAATTTGCAAAAATTCTTTCATTTTTATGAAAATTGTATGGGGTCTTGAGAAGAAAGGTTTTCGGAGATGGAAAACCATCATAACTATTGGAAGTTTTGATGGCATTCATATGGGGCATAAGGCAATTCTTAATAGTATTATTAAATTATCTTCAAAATATGAAGGGAAAAGTGTTGTTGTGTCTTTTGATCCATTACCAAAAGAATTTCTTCAAGGAGAGACATTCAAGGCAATTACAACAATAGAGGAAAAGATGGAAATACTACAGGGATTTGGAATAGATGGTGTATGCATAATTCCTTTTACAGAGGAATTTTCAAATGTTGAAGCATATGATTTTTTGGAATCATTATGGGAGCATTTGCACCCTTACGCTATTGCATTTGGTCATAATCATCAT
Source organism: Caldifarciminota bacterium (assembly GCA_023127905.1). Taxonomy (GTDB): domain Bacteria; phylum Hydrothermota; class E44-bin80; order E44-bin80; family E44-bin80; genus JAGMEZ01. The sequence continues at coordinate 9,446 of JAGMEZ010000125.1, read as the reverse complement.
TTTGGTAATGAGGGGAAGGGGGGAGTATCCTTACTTAAAGAATTCTCATCAGAGAAAGGAATCGATCTTCTTGAAGTGAAGGAAGTAAAAATAAGAGGTAAAACAGTAAGCAGCTCAAGGATAAGAAATTATATAACACAGGGTGATATTAAGAAAGCAAATGAGATGCTTGGAAGAGAATTCGTTTTTATAGCTAAAGTCAATAGAGGTAGCGGTATTGGAAGAACATTATCATATCCAACAGCAAATCTCAAACTTAATTCATATAAAAAGATACTTCCGAAAGAGGGTGTTTATGCTGTAAGGGTTTTAATTGGCTCCAATGATTATGGAGCTATGCTTTATGTGGGTACAAGACCAACCTTTTCTGAGGATTCCCAATCGACCTGTGAGGTTTATGTAATGGGGTTCGAGGGGGATCTATATGGAAAGAAATTAGTAGTAAAGGTATTAGATAGAATTAGAGAGGAAAGGAAGTTCTGTTCTCCGCAAAGCTTAAAAGCTCAAATAATAAACGATGAAGAAACGGCAATAAAAATTATAGCAAGTTCGGTTGTAAAGCAAGGAGGTTATGGTGTCTTTGGACAAAAAAGCAAAGAATAAAATCGTTGGAAATTTCAAAGTTCACGACGGGGATACTGGTTCACCAGAAGTACAGATCGCCATCCTTACAGAAAGGATTAAGGATATTACAGGTCATTTAAGAACACATAAAAAAGATATCCATTCAAGAAGAGGGCTTCTTCTGTTGGTCAGTAAGCGGCGAAAACTACTTAAGTACCTTGCAACAAAAGGAGATGTACGTTACAAGGCTCTTATTAGTAAACTCGGGTTGAGAGCATAGGAAAGACCAGACGCTAAATTACATCGTGCGTACCAGATCAATTTGTTCTATTTCATTTTCCCAAAAAAATGGAAATATCAAAGTAATAGTTTTATTAATTTAATTGGGGGGGTAGATGCTTTATAAAGATAAGATCGAAATTGGAGGACGAAAGATATCGTTTCGAACCGGTGAACTGGCAAGACAAGCTAATGGTTCAATAATAGTTCAGTATGGAGACACAATTGTTCTTGTAAGTGCTGTTGCTTCAAAGGATGAAGGTGAAGATAACAACTTCTTTCCTCTAACAGTTAATTATGTTGAGAGATCATACGCAGCAGGAAAGATACCAGGAGGTTTCTTTAAAAGAGAAGGGAGACCTCGAGAAAAAGAAATTCTCTCTTCGCGTATGATTGACAGACCTATCAGACCGTTGTTTCCAGATTGGTTTCTTAGTGAAACACAGATAGTTGCCTTGGTTCTATCTGCCGATCAGGAGAACGACAGTGATATTCTCGGAATTATTGGAGCAAGTGCTGCTCTAACGATCTCTGATATACCATTTAATGGTCCAATAGGTGCAGTGAGAATAGGTTATATTGATGGTGAATTTATAATAAATCCTACTTTTTCTCAGCTTGATGAAAGCAAGATGGACCTGATAATTGTCACAACAAAAGATTCTATAGTTATGATTGAAGGAGGGTGTTGCGAGGTTGATGAGTCTGATATTATCCGGGCAATAGAAATTGCACTTCCTTTAACGCGTGATATAATTGAAATGCAGGAAAGATTGAGAAACCAGATTGGGGAAACAAAGAGAATAGTAAGTCCTGTTGAAGTACCCCAGAGTCTTAAGGAAAAAGTTATTAACTTATCAGGCAACGAAGTTATGGCAATTAATCAGATTAGAAATAAGAACGAAAGAAAAAGAGCAGAAAGTAAGTTATACGAAACAGTCTATAAGACGATTGAGAATGAATTTCCTGATACACAGAAGATCGTTGAAAATATTATAGATGATATAAGAAGAAAAGATATGCGGATGAAAATTCTCCAGGGTAATGGGGGACGGATTGATGGAAGAACCCCTCAGGAGATACGTCCCATTAACTGTCAAGTTGGTATCCTGCCACGTGTTCATGGTTCAGGTCTTTTCACAAGAGGACAGACTCAAAGTTTGTGTGCAATAACACTGGGCACATCAACAGACCAGCAGAGGGTTGATGATCTAGAAGGTGAGAGCGTAAAGACATTTATGCTCCATTACAACTTTCCACCATTCAGTGTTGGAGAGGCACGACCACTTCGAGGACCTGGAAGAAGAGAAATCGGTCACGGTTCACTTGCGGAAAGAGCACTTGAACCGATTCTTCCCGTTGAGGAACGTTTTCCATATACCATACGAATTGTTTCTGATATTCTTGAATCAAACGGTTCATCTTCAATGGCGACTGTTTGCGGAAGTTCACTGGCTTTGATGGATGCAGGTGTGCCTGTGAAGACATCTGTTGCTGGTCTCTCAATTGGACTTGTTAAAGAGAATGAAAAATATGTTATTCTTTCTGACATCATAGGAGACGAGGATCATTATGGTGATATGGATTTTAAGGTTGCAGGAACAAGAAAAGGAATTACTGTAATTCAACTCGATACAAAAACCTCAGGACTTGGAATTGATGTAATTAAAGAGGCACTTACCCGTGCAAAAGAAGGACGATATTTTATCCTTGACATAATGGATAGAACATTGAATGAGCCACGCTTATCCCTTTCGGAATACGCACCGAAAGTTGAAATGATTTTTGTACCTAAAGAAAAAATAGGTGAAATAATTGGACCAGGGGGTAAAATGATACGAAGATTAATAGAGGAAACAGGAGCAGAAATTGAAATAGGTGACGACGGGAAAGTTTCAATCTGTTCACTGAATTCTGAATCAGTTGCTCAAGCAAAAGCAAAAATCAATGCTCTAATACAGGAAATAGAAGCGGGTAGTACCTATTATGGGAAGGTTACAAGAGTTACAAATTTTGGAGCTTTTGTAGAAATTACACCGGGAAAGGAAGGTCTTATTCATATATCCCAGTTAGCTCATCACAGGGTTGCAAAGGTTGAGGATGAGGTAAAAACAGGAGATATGGTAAAAGTTATTGTGAAAGAGATAGATAATATGGGGAGAATTAATCTGTCAAGAAAAGCAGTTTTGCCACCACCCAAGCCAATAAAAGGGAACAACCAGAAAAAAATAAATGATAAATATCAAAAAAAGCCAACTCAAAAGTCGAATAACAATCATAACCGAGAGAATTGAGGGTGTTCGTTCATTTTCCTTAGGTTTCTGGGTTGTTGTCGGTTCACGAAATGAAAATAATAGAGAAAGAGGTATTTCTCATTTTATTGAGCATGTTCTCTTCAAAGGAACGAAGACAAGAAGTGCAAAAGAAATAGCGAGGTCACTTGAGAGCAAGGGAGCTACACTCGATGCTTTTACCGCAAAAGAAATAACCTGTTTTTTTTCAAGAGGACTTGATACGCACTTGAAACTTGCAGTAAATGTTATTGCTGATTTGTTAACAAAACCAACATTTCCTGCTTTTGAGTTAAATAAAGAAATTGGTGTTGTCACAGAAGAGATTAAAGATAGCAGAGATTCTCCAGAAAGGCATATATTCAATCTATTGTTTGAGAAAATTTTCTCAAAACATCCACTTGCCAATTCTGTATTAGGAAAGAAGGAGAATGTTGAAAAGCTAACCAAAAAGAGGATTTCTTCATATTTTAAAAAATGGTATACTCCTGAAAGAATTATTGTTACTGCAAGTGGAAACCTTCATCATGATGAATTACTTGAGTGTGTCGAACCATTTTTCAACAAAAAAAGGACTTATCAACAATTCTTGTTTTCCCCTGTAAAGGTCAAATACAAACCGTTTACTTTTACGTTCAGAAAAAAGGAACTTCTCCAGGCACATCTCATTATTGCAACCTTGGCATTTGATTATAATGATGTAAGGAGATATCCTCTTTTAGTTCTTGATGTAATACTTGGTGATGGAATGAGTTCGCTTCTATTTCAAAAAGTGAGAGAGGAAAAAGGGCTTGTTTATGAAGTTTCCTCTTTTACAGATTTCTTTTCCGATGCAGGCATCTTTGGTGTTTATCTTGCATGCGATCCTGTGAAAATAAAAAGGGCACAAGAAACGGTGCTGAAGGAATTCAAAAAACTTAGAGAGAAAGGAATATCAAAAAGAGCTGTAAACGAGGCAAAGGTTAGACTTAAAGCAAAGCTCATTATAGGACAGGAAAACACATCAAATCGTATGCTAAGATTGGGTAGAAGCGAAATATACAAGGGAACAATAAGCACAATAGATGAGATTATCACTTCAATTAATAAAGTAAAAGTAAATGATGTAAACATTGTCATAAAAGATGTATTAAAAGAGGATAGGTTCTCTTTCATTTATGCCGGGAATTTATAATAAATGTAAAAATAGAAGGAGTGTGAATGATCATAAGTAGAATAAGAGTTTCAAATAGAGCAGTTTTAATGCCAGAATCACCTATTAGGAAACTTGCTCCATATGCTGTTGATGCAAAAAAGAGAGGTATTGAGATTTACCACCTGAATATCGGACAACCGGATATTCATACACCCAAACCTATTTTTGAAGCAATTAAGAATTTTCCATCTGATGTTCTTCCATATGGTCCATCACAGGGACTTCTTGACTTGCGAGTAGTTATTAGTGAATATTTTTTACGGTATGATATTAACATTGACCCTGATGATGTTTTCATTACAACAGGAGGAAGCGAAGCAATTATTTTCACTTTTATGATTACCTGCGATGTGGGGGATGAAGTATTGATTCCAGAACCTTTTTATACAAATTATAATGGGTTTGCAGAAATGGCTGGTATTGGTATTATACCTCTTTCAACGACTTTATTAAATGGATTTAGATATCCTTCAAGAGAGGAGATAGAATCAAAGATTACCTCAAGAACGAAAGCAATTCTTGTATGTTCTCCCAATAATCCAACAGGTACTCTTTATACGAGAGAAGAATTGGAAATGGTAGCAATGATTGCGAGAGAGTATAATCTTTTTATTCTTTCAGATGAAGTTTATAGGGAATTTACATTTGATAATCGTTCCCATACGAGCATTCTCCATCTATCGAATGTTCAGGATAGAGCAATTATTATGGATAGTATTTCAAAGAGATTCAGTGCATGTGGTGCGCGAATAGGGTTTCTTGTTTCAAAAAACAAAAGAGTAGTTGAGAATGCATTAAAGTTTGGGCAGGCACGATTATGTCCTCCGACGATTGAACAGTATGGTGCAATTGCTGGTTTTAAGGTGATAGATAATTTTATATTAGTGATGAGGGATGAATATCAAAAGAGAAGAGATATTGTCTTTGAGGAATTGAACAAGATTGAAGGTGTGTATGCACAGAAACCTGAAGGTGCCTTTTATACCGTTGCACGGCTGCCTGTTGATGATGCTGAGAATTTTACTAAATGGATGCTTACTGATTTTAATGTTGATAATAAAACAACAATGGTTTCACCTGCGAATGGATTCTATGCAACGAAGGGTAAGGGTAAAGATGAAGTAAGGATTGCATTTGTCTTGAAAGATAAAGATCTTAGAGATGCAATGAAAATTTTGAAATTAGGAATTGAAGAGTATAGAAATATGAAGAAGTAAGAAAGAATTATTAGAAAATTGTAATTTGAAAAAAATTAAGGTTTGTATAAAAAAAATAATTTCAGATGCAAAAATTCCGGATTATGTATCAAGTGGTTCCAGTGGAGCAGATATCTATTCAATCATTGATACTGATATTGCACCAGGTGCATTTTCTTTGATCCCGACTGGAATTGCAGTTGAGATTCCTGAGGGTTTTGAAGCACAGATAAGACCAAGAAGTGGTATTGCCCTGAAGCATGGGGTGACGGTATTGAATACACCTGGAACAATTGATGCAGACTACAGAGGAGAGATTAAGGTAATTATGATAAATCTTGGTGATATAGTATTCAGCGTAAAGAAAGGTATGCGGATTGCTCAGATGGTTTTTGCACATGTTGAACATGCAAAGTTTGAAGTTGTGGATGAACTAAATAAGACAAAGCGCGGCGGGGGAGGATTTGGACACACAGACCTTGTCGGGTAAGAGTTATGGAAAGGATAAAGGTTAAAGGATAAAGTAGCGTTGGGGCTTGTCCCCAACATTGGTAAACTTTCTAACGTGGTAAGTATGAAAGAAAACTCGCAATGACAATGTTTATCGTAGAGACGAATGACCAAAAACGAATAACTAATGACATTTAGAGGATAAATGAGAAAAAGATTTATATATGCTATCATCATAATTACATTATTTTTATCATGTCATAAAAAAGAGCCTTTAGAACCTCCATACGGTGATAAGCCAGTATATGTTGTAACTAACAGGGATTATACCTCGTATCTTCTTTCTTGTTTTAATGAATCAGAGGACTATATACATATTATGATGTATTTGATGAAATATTATCCATTTGATTCTACAAATGGGGTGAGCCAGTTGCAAAAAGCTCTAATAAAGGCAAATTTAAGAGGAGTAGAGGTTAAGGTGCTTCTTGAAAAGAGCGATTATAACAGTAGTTTAAACGCATTAAATGAATCAACCTATATATACCTTGACTCAATGGGAGTTGATGTGCGATTTGATCCTGTTTCTGTAACAACGCATTCAAAGCTTGTAATAGTTGATGATAAAATCGCATTTGTAGGTTCATCCAACTGGAGCAGATCTGCTCTTGAAGAAAACAATGAAGTAAATGTAAAGATAAAGGAAGAAATGGTAGTTAGCGAATTAGATTCTTATTTTCAGAGAATATGGGATGTTAGTGGTTATAAATTAAAGTAATTCCTAAAGTATGAATGTTAAGAAAGCGTATGAGTGGTTAATGGTTTTTATTTCTAATTAACAAAATTCTCATTGTAATAATAGCAATACTTTGAAATACTGCAAACAGGGCATTTTGGAGAGATAGGTCTACAGAGATTTTGTCCGAAAGTGACAAGAAGGTTATTAAAAGTTATCCAGTATTGGGATGGTAATTTTTTTCTTAGTGAAATTTCTGTCTGGTGTGGTGATTTTGTTTTTACGTAACCCCACCTATTAACGATTCTATGAACATGGGTATCTACACAGATACCTTGTTTTTTGTAAGCAACAGTTATAACAAGGTTTGCTGTTTTTCTTCCTACACCGGGTAATTTTAGGAGTTCATCTATTTCATTCGGTACAATTCCATTATAATTTTCTATCAGAATTTTACTGATTCTTTTTATTGTCTCTGCTTTTCTTCTATAGAATCCAACAGGATAAATTGTTTTCCTGATAGTAGTTAATGGTAGTTTTAATATACTGTATGGATTGTTTGACAAAGAGAAAAGCTTTTTAGATGCATTTTCTGTTACTTTATCTTTTGTTCTTAAACTAAGTATGCAGGATATAAGAACAAGGTATGGATCCTTCGATTGTTTTTCAATCTCGTCAACAATTGGAGGTTTCCATTTTTTAACCTCTTCTTTTAGTATTGCTATAACAATTTTTATATGTTTATTGTTCATATGTTATTAGAAACCAACGAGAATCATGTTGGTAATTTACTTTTCTTTTTAATCGTTTTTTTTCTTGTTAGCTAAATTGATATTAATATGTATTATTTGTTTGCCAAGATGGCTCACCTGTGAATAAATATTGAGTTAGAATAATCCTGTTATGTTGCCAGACTCGTCTATGTCAACATATTCTGCAACAGGAACCTTTGGAAGACCAGGCATAAGAAGAATCGTTCCTGTTATGGGAACAAGAAAACCTGCTCCAGAAGATATTTTTATTTCTCTAACTGTTACGAGGAAATCCTTTGGTCGTCCTAACAACTTGGGATTATCAGAGAGAGATTTCTGGGTTTTTGCTATGCAAACAGGTAATTTCTCTAATCCCAATTTCTTAATAATTTTTAAGTCATAATTTGCCTTTTTTGTAAAGTCAACTGCTTTTGAACCATAGATTTCCCTGCAAACCGTTTTAATTTTTTCTTCGACTGGTATATCCAGCTTATAGAGGGGTTTGAATGTTCCATTATGGTTTGATAAATTTGCAACTTTCTCAGCAAGATCAATGGTTCCCTCACCACCTTTTTCGTATTCTTCAGCAACTGAACTTTGAACTCCCTTATCCTTTGCAAACTGCTTGATTATTTCAATCTCTTCATCTGTATCTGTAGAGAATTTATTAATTGCAATAATTGAAGGAACCTCGAATTTATGAATATTTTCCAGATGTTTTTCGAGGTTTGACAGACCTTGTTTAACAGATTTTGGATCCGGTCTTTGAATCTCCTTTAATTTCTTCCCTCCGTGCATTTTGAGTGCTCTTGTTGTTGCTACAAGAACAACGACTTTGGGGTTAAGGTTAGATTTTTGTGCAACAATATCGAAGAACTTTTCTGCTCCAAGATCAAAACCGAATCCAGCTTCGGTAATTACGAATTTTGAGAGTTTAAGGGCAAGTTCCATTGATTGAACAGAACATGTTCCTTGTGCAATATTGGCAAAAGGACCACCATGAACGAGTGCAGGAGTTCCTTCAGTTGTCTGAACAAGATTTGGCTTTATTGCATCGTTGAGAAGTGCGGTTACTGCTCCACATATTTTTAAATCCCGCAAATATACTGGTTCCCCTTGATATGTAAAACCAATGAGAATATTTGAAATTCTATGTTTTAGTTCTTTCAGGGTCTCGGAAAAACAGAGAATAGCCATTATTTCAGAAGAAGCGGAAATACGGAAAGCTGTTTCTCTTGGAAATCCATGTTTTCTTCCACCAAGCCCAATCACTATGTTTCTTAAAGATCTATCGTTCATATCCATAACCCTGTCCCACTCAATTCTTCTCGGGTCAAGTTTAGGTTCCTTTCTCCTGAATATGTGATTGTCGAGTGTTGCTGATATGAGATTGTGTGCAGAGGTAATTGCATGAATATCACCAGTGAAGTGGAGATTGATATCTTCGGTGGGGAGGACCTGTGCTCTTCCACCTCCAGTTGCGCCTCCTTTCATCCCGAATAGGGGGCCCAATGAAGGTTCTCTTATTGTTACGATTGATGAATTTCCAAGTTTATTTAGTCCCAATGAGAGACCGATTGCAACTGTTGTTTTCCCTTCACCTGCAGGAGTTGGTGTAATCGCAGAGACAAGGACTAAATTTCCATCTTTCTTATCGGCAAATCTTTCGAATACGTTATGTTTTATTTTTGCTTTATAGAGTCCATATAATTCGATATCATCTTTTGTGAGACCGATTTGGTCAGCGATTTTCTGAATTGGTTTTAACTTTGTTAATTTTGCAATACGACTATCTCTTCCCATTTTCCCTCCTTTTTCTAAAGAACATCCCTCTAACAAATCCCCCTTTAGCAAAGGGGGATTTAGGGGGATTTAATGGAAATCCAGGAAGTTGCGAAAAAAAGGTGCAAAACTTGAGATCATATTTTCAAAATTTCTAATGGCCGATACGAAAAAGGGAGGATGACATGTATAAGGATAAAG
>JAGMEZ010000124.1 GCA_023127905.1 Caldifarciminota bacterium | reverse complement strand
AATTTAGTAACGAAATACCTTAGAAATGCTTTTGTGACTTCTACAGCTAATCTCGCCTCTTCTCTTCCAGCAATTGGGGGATGGGAACCCTCTTTTGCAAGAAAATCCCGCATTTTTGCCGCTAGGTTATCAAAAGCAACAAACAAATCTCCCTCAGCACCACCTGCATTCCTTTCTTTAATAAATGTCTTTATCGCTTTACGAAAATCCTCACTCCCAGTAGTGGCCCTAAGAAAGGAAGAAAGAGCTTTCCTGCAATTATTCTTGCAATCCGAGAATTTTACTGGCTTATCACCTTGCACTAGTTCTATTGCATTTGAAAGGAAATCTGCTGCTTCGTTGAAATTTTGTCTTCTCAACAAAATTACTATATCAGCATCTTCCATACTGAAGCTTTCAACACTGCAAACGATTAAGGGCTGATAATCCTCAATCTTCTTAATCTTCCAATACTCAGGTTGTAGGGTAGTTCTCGGTGCCCATTGTACGATATCGCCCTTTTTGACGTGTTCTCCAAGCATATAGATTATTATCTTTTCCCCTGAATCTTTTCTATCTCCCTTAACAGCTCTTCTATCCTGATGATAAACCCTATATCCATGCTCTGGATCATCCTCAATCAAATTCGTCCACCCCTTCATGTGAAAAGAACACATTTTCTCTATTCTGGTTCTTTGTGATTTATAAACCAGCCCAAATTCGTTTTTGTGCTTTTTTACTTGGTCATCATTTATAAAATCATTATTCGTCATTTCTTACCTCACCTTCACTACCTTTCCCGAATTTACCAGGGCGTAAGGTCGGGACTATAACCTGCCTTTATTACATTATCAACTAAATGCTCAACATCTCTGGATTTTTCGACGATTTCTTCTACTTCCTTTCTCGTAATAAATCGATGACGTCTAATTTGGTAGGGCTTTCGGTCTGATATTGTAAAGCACACTTCTATCACATGGGTCAATAGTTGCTTTTCGTCAAGCCGCGGATGACGCTTCTTGTGGTAATTGTAGAATTCAATAATCCATTTACTGGTGCGGCGATCTGACTTCAAGGCATACTGGGTCATATACCAATTAATCTCAGCGTCAACGTACACACAAATTCCCAATAATATAATCACAGAAATGATGGCTAAAGGGACATTTATACCTCTGATGAAACCCAGGCCAATAATTAGAATGCAAAAGAAAATCACAAGCAAAAATCTAACCAAGTATTTTAGCATCCTACCTCACCTTCACCACTTTCCCGACAGGCTTGCCGTTGAGTTTGAGGAAGTAGATGCCGGGGGGAAGCACCATCCCTGCTTCATCCCGACCATCCCACTCCAGCTTCGCTGGAAGGATAAAGGATGAAGGATAAAGGATAAATTCCCTGACCCTCCTCCCCGTTACATCAAATATCTGCAGGTTGATATTTGAATCGGTTTTTCTGACTTCTGATACCTGAATTCTGACTTCTGAAGAGAAGGGATTGGGATGATATGTAAGCTTCGTATTGGTGTTCTTCTGTCTCTGGTCTGGTTGTTCTTGTATTCCTGCTACATTCCCTTCAGAATCAGTCTTTATAAGATAAATATCGAAGGTATCAACTCCAAAAGATTGTGTGGATCCAACAATAATGTATCCGCCATCCATTGTTACCTTTTCTGCCTTACCACCATCGTGAAAATTTCCTCCGTACGTTCGCGTCCAAAGGGTGTCTCCATTGACATTTGTTTTGACAAGAAAAACATCCCTTCCCCCGGCTCCAAATGATTCACTACTTCCAGAAATAAGGTAACCATTGCCCTCAGAAGATTGAATCACTTTGCTACCAAAGTCTGAGAGAGAACCGCCATACGTACGTGTCCATAACGTATCCCCTACTGAATTAATCTTGAGTAAATAAAAATCCACTTCCCCTGCACCAAATGATTCAGTATATCCTGATATTACGTATCCTCCATCAATTGCTTTCGTAATTGAGAATCCTTCATCGTTGTCATTACCTCCGTATGCCTTTGTCCACAGTGTATCACCAAGGGAATCAATTTTCACTATGTATACATTGGCTAGCCACCCTCCAAATGATAATGTGTAGCCAGCAATAATGAATCCACCATCCGGTGTTTCCACAATGTCCCATCCTCCATCCTGGGCGATTCCACCGTATGCTTTAGTCCATATTGTATCGCCCAATGAGTCTATCTTTAATACATATATGTCGCCATTGAGCCCATAGGAGCCAGTAAATCCAACTATTAAAAAGCAGTCATTTGTTTGGATGATGTTGTGGCCATGGTCGTAACTAGTATCACCATAAGTTCTAGTCCAGATTGTATCCCCGATTGAATCTGTTCGAATTACGTAAACGTCACTTCCCCCAGCGCCAAATGACCGTGTTGTTCCAACAACTACAAACCCATAATCATTCAATTGCTTCACAGAGGCAGCTCGTTCGGAAAAAGGGCCTCCATATGTTTGTTGCCAAAGAATATTCCCTAAAGAATCTGTTTTCATTAGATATATATCATAGATTCCACTTTCAATTGTTTCGCCAGTGATTATGTACCCCCCATCAAAAGTTTGGTCTACAGATGATCCTCTATCAACAGTTGTTATATCATACCATCTCTCAAAGGTTATTTGGGCATGGAGAAATGAAGAAAATAGGAGCAGGAAAATCGCCACTACCAATGCTATTATTCGGTTTTTCATGATTAGTTAGGATAAGTGGGATAAAAGGTAAATGTTGTCAGGATGAATTTTCGAATATTGTATTTCAATATTTTCTTAAGTAACATTTTTTGCTTTGTCAACTCTTCTTTGCTTGTTAGAAACTGTATCTCTTTTTTTATCGAAAGTCAAGGAAAAAGTCTGCTGTAGTTTCCCCATTTTTTTCTTGACAAATGTGTTTTTTTGATAGTATAGTATTAAAATATGAACTATTACACACTATTAGGAGTAAATAAAAATGCGACAAAGGGTGAGATTAGAAAAGCATATTTAGTGTTAGCGAAAAAATTTCATCCTGATAAATTTACAAATAAAGATGAAGCACAAGAGATGCAAGAGAAGTTTTCAAAGATAGCAAATGCTTACAAAGTACTTTTGGACGATAATAAAAGAGTTGAATATGATAAAGCACTTTCGAGTGTTTCCTATAAAGATGAGAAAGAGAAAGCACCACGGACTGCTCAGGCAAAGATGGCTTTTAAGAATGGACTTGAATACTACAAACAGGGTGATTTCTGGCGAGCTGAGAAATATTTTAAATCTGCTGTATCTCTCTCTCCCGAAATTCCGCTATTCAAGAGTTACTTAGGGCTCGCGCTTGCACGGCTGAAAAGAAGAAGTGATGATGCACTGAAATTTTGCAAAGAAGCGATCGATGCCCAATTATTTAATTCTAATTTTCACGTTAATCTTGGAATTGTTTATAGAATTCTTGGTAATTCAGAGCAGGCTATTAAATCTTTTAAAGAAGCGCTTTCATGGAATGCAGATGATAAAAGAGCATTGAGGGAACTTCAAAAGCTAAAAGGTGAAGAGAAATCAAAAAAAAGTTTTCTCTCGCGATTTTTTAAAAAAGGAGGATAAATGGGGGAAGGTTTTATCGATTATAAAGGAATTCTTGAGAAAACAGTTAGTATTGTTCTTGGTGCATTTGCAGCGAGCATTGTTGGTATGGATGGGATTCCCCTTGCTGATTTCAGCAAAGATGAATCTTTTGATCAAAACATTTTTGATGCTGAGATAGCTACAATTTTATCAACAGGAGAAAAAGCTATAAAAGACACACAGGCAGGTGAATTGAAAGAAATTATTCTGACAACTGACAATAATACAATAATTGCTCATACAATAGGAGAAAATTATTTTGTTATGATTGTATTGAGGGGAGATTCACAGAATATCGGGATTGCAAGGATAACAATCAGAAAGCTTGTTAAAGAATTCTCACAATCCCTTTTATGATTGGAAATCAACTACTTACTTAAACAATATTTTTTTCAAGTGAGTTCTTTAGAAAGTGTGGAGTCAGTGGATAAATTCTGGACATCTTGATTTTAGATTTCTAATAAGAAGAGCTCCGGCTCTTCCCTGTCTTTTATTAATATCCATAGGTTTTTTATTTGCAAAGTTTATTGCGATAAGAGGGATATTCCTCGTTTTCATTCTTACATTTATTTTCATTGTCCTGCTTTTTCTCTTTTTTATTCACAGAGGATTTCAACCACTGGTTGTTGATATTCTCTTGATTTCTTCGTTGGTTATATCAAGTATGTTAACATACCGAATTTGGGATAATTTTCCAAATAGTAGAAGAAATCAGGGAAATGAAAATGTTCATCTTGGAGTTTTATTGCAGGATCCAGTTGAGAAAGGAGAGAGGGTAGTTTTTAATGTACGATTAATTAATAAAAATGAAGGGAATTTCCTTCCTTACACTGTAAAAGTTTATGCTGAAGGATTGGAAGATAGAATTGGATACGGTGATGTAATCAAATTTTTGGGTTTTCTAAAGGAACCTTCCCGTGTGAGTAATCCTGGTGAATTTGATTATTATGAGTTATTAAGGAGAAGAGGAGAACATTTTGTTGCATATTTGAATAAGGATAATGTTGAACTTATCGGACATATTAAGGTAAATCCACTCTATAAAAAAATAATCTTCCCCTTTAAGAAGTATTGTATGAAAGCAATGTCAGAGAACCTTGATAATACCCACAGTTCTCTTCTTCAGGGGTTAACGTTGGGACAGCGTGGAAATATTCCCAAAGAGATAAAGAAAATATTTTCCGATGCTGGTATTATTCATATACTTGCCGTTAGTGGTCTTCATGTGGGTATAATATCATTTTTTCTTTTTATCATCTTCAGGGGTTTACATATCCCTTTCAATGTATCTATTGTTTTAACGTGCATTCTTCTCATCGTTTATGCATTATTGACTGGCCTTAGAGCCCCTGTTGTAAGGTCAACTATTATGTTTTCTTTTATTATGCTCGGGATGTTAACTCAGAAAAGAATAATGCTTCTTAATATTATTGCAGCATCTGCCATTCTTATTCTTATCTTAAATCCGCTGGACTTTTTTGACATAGGTTTTCAATTGTCCTATGTTGCTACTTTCTCTATTGTTATATTGTATAAGAGAATCTTGGATGTTTTTCCAGTAAGATTGAAGGAATCGAGGTTTATACGAAATTTTTTTATCTTGCCGCTATCTATTTCTCTTTCTGCGCAGCTTGGAACTGCCCCGATAATTGCTTTCTATTTCTTTAAATTACCTGTTATCGCTCCTATTTCGAACATAGTGATTATCCCGCTGGTTTCACTTGTTATGCCAATTGGATTTCTCACAGTTGCAGGAAACATTATTCATCCTGTGATTTCAGAAATTCTCTCTGGTGCAAACTGGTTTTTGCTTCATCTGATAATTAAAGCTTCTCAGTTCTTCTCAAGTCTTCCTCGCATGCTTCTATGGGTAAAGAGACCAACCATACTCTTTTTTCTTCTTTACTATCCTGTGTTGATTACTTTTTTTGTATTAGAAAAATGGAGAAGAATAAAATTTTTTATTTTCGCCTCACTGGTAATTTTTAATATTGTTGTATTTACAAAAGTATGGAGAACTTTTCATCCACAGTTAATAGTTACTTTTCTTGATGTTTCACAAGGAGATGCTTCTGTTATCGAATTTCCTGATAATGGGGTCTGTATTGTTGATGGTGGAAAAAGAAACAATTACGTTGATTATGGAGAAAGGGTTATAAAACCGTTTCTCCATTCGAAAGGGATAAAACATTTGGATGCTGTGATTGCAACTCATCCAGATGTAGACCATTATGGTGGGTTGATCACTGTTATTGAGAATTTCGATGTGAAAAAGCTTTTGATAAACGGTTCTTCTAAGGTTTCGTATCTATACCGCAAGCTTCTTAATACAGCTAAGGATAGAGGTGTGCCTGTTTACAGAATTCATAAGGGTGAGGTAATCAGAATAGGAAATTATCCGCTTTATGTGCTTAATCCTCCGATTCTGAAGGAGATAGAATTTCTCCCTTCTAATGAGGGTTCTATTGTTTTCAAATTCGGATACGGAGATATTACATTTTTATTCACGGGTGACTTTTCAAACAGGATAGTAAAGCTTCCTTCA
>JAGMEZ010000123.1 GCA_023127905.1 Caldifarciminota bacterium | reverse complement strand
TATGGAACAAGTGGAACAAACAATGATCCTCATCCCTGGCTTGCATTTAATAAATCAATAGACCGTGGAAATACTTTCTTATACAGCCCTGATAAGATCTTTCTGGATGATACTACTCAAACAAATTGCTATCGAGGAAACCCAAAAATAACCATTAATGAGGGAAATAGTAATATCCTTCTAACATGGGAAGACAGTAGACCAGGAGGAAACCCAAATCCAGATATTTACTTTACTCGCTCAACAGATGGCGGAGAAACATTCCTTGTAAATGCAAAGCGTGTCAACCTATTTCCGGATACCTCCATTAATTGTGAGAATCGACGAGCAGCAATCTCTATTGATGAAAGCGGTAGCATGGCAGTTGCCTGGCATTCTGATCCAGGAGATACTGGGAAATACAGCATCTTTATGTGTGCATACGACGATTCCATTCAGATCTTTGGACAGGGTGCTCCGCTCTATGCAACCTATACAGGAGACACTCCCGGTACATTCGGTAACAACTTTTACCCCCCAGGATTGAAGGTAAGCCTTATCGACAGTGTATCACACTTCTTTTTAGTATGGAAAGATCTATCAGAAGACCCAAACGGTAACATCTACTATGTTCTCGGCTGGGTTGTCATCACTGTGGCTGACCTTGATATCGATAACAATGCACTTGATGTTGTCAATGATACCATGAACTTCGGTCAAGCACCGGCAGGACCAGCATACCTGAAGAAGCATTTCAGGATCGTAAATACCGATACAACAGACAATCCTGATTCTCTTGATGGACCAAGTCTCGATTCACTTGTGAGTATCGAATGTCCCGGTGTCATTCTCTACGGTCCGGGAGGAGCAACGATTGACTCAGGTTTCGTTTCGGGGCTTCCATCGGGACTCGCGGTTGGACAATCAGCACAACTTGAACTAACACTCTTTATTCCGGAACGAACTCCTCAAGAACTTTATTCGGGTTACGTCTCCATTATTGGTACCGATCCTGATTCTGGTCAAACGGTCGATTCATTCATGGTAATCATTGAGGGGCCAGAACCCGAGGAAGATCTTGATAGTCTTAAAGTATTCCCTATTCCGTTTAAACCATCTCAAGGTCATACAAAAATCTACTTCGAAGGTCTTACTGCTGAAGCAACTGTCAAAATATACGATGCCTCTGGTGCTCTGGTAAAAACAATTGAGGAGAGTGGGGATGATGGCCTTGAGGATGGGTTCGCAACCTGGAAACCGGAAGAGAATGCAAGCGGTATCTACTTCTACGTTCG
>JAGMEZ010000122.1 GCA_023127905.1 Caldifarciminota bacterium | reverse complement strand
AGGAAAACTATTTAGGTCAGATAAAATGCTCAAAACTTTTCAGATAGTTTGTGGAGTTGTTCTCCTCCTTTTTGGATTTCAGCTTATCTATTATATATTGAATCTGGTTATTTAAAAAAAATGAAGAGTGAGCAACGGTCTATATCACATATTAAAGGCTCGTTGTCCCAGCCAAAAATAGTGGGCAGGTTCTCAAAAAAAAAGAACGGTGTTGATTTCCCAATTTCTAATTTCGTAATTTCTGATTTTTTATAATTGACAAACGCTAACTTGTGGAGAAATCGGGGTCAGGCTTCAAAATACAAAATAATTACTTGACAGGTGGAATAAAATACGATAGATCAATTTTAGGGGTCAAGTCCCTTCGGCTTCGCCCTTCGACTTCGCTCAGGACTTTGCAGCAGTTCGAATTCCTCACTACAAGCTCAGGACAGGCTTTCACATTTGACATAAGTTTTTCTCCTGTGTTTTAATAGATGTTTTTTTTAGCGAACTTTAGAATATATAGAGAAGAACGCTAATGCTACAGATTAAAAACCTTTTTTTTATTTTTCCCCCCATTTTATAGTTGACAAATGACCTTTTGTAACATATTTAAAACAATAGAATAAGTAAAAAAAATAAAAACATATGTAGCTTGTATAGCTAAAAAAAGCTGTGATTGTAATTTTATTAGTGTAGATGAACCTATGTTAGGTTTTTCTGAATGGAAAGACTGTAGGATTCCTAACAAAACTGATAAAGATCTGGATTTTAGTTTCTATTAAGTCTTAACAAATAAAAGGAGGTACAATATGAAAGATTTAACCGCAAAGCTGTGGGAATTTTTGGCAATTTACGGGCTAAAAATCATAGTAGCAATCATCGTTTTTATTGTCGGACGATGGCTCGCAAAGCTCTTGAGAGGTATCACACAGAAAGTGATGACAAAGAAGAAACTCGATCCTACGATTGTATCCTTTGCCGCAAATTTTATCTATGTTCTTTTGCTGATGTTTGTCATTCTGGCAGCTCTCGGGCAGCTTGGCATACAAACAACTTCATTAATAGCTGTCATAGGAGCAGCTGGCTTGGCCGTTGGTTTAGCACTGCAAGGGTCGCTGGCAAACTTTGCTGCGGGTTTCCTGATGATTATTTTCCGTCCATTCAAAGTCGGTGATTACATTGAGGGTGCGGGTGTTGCTGGCACTGTAGAAGAGATTCAGATCTTTACAACTCAACTCAAAACTCCCGATAATAAGATAATTATCATCCCTAACGCAAAGTTGACGGCAGACAATATTACGAATTACTCGACCAAAGAGACCCGGCGTGTGGATCTCTTGGTTTGTATTGGATATGGGGATGATATCGATAATGCGAAGAAGGTAATCGCTGGTCTCTTGGCGGAGGATGAGCGTATTCTAAAAGATCCTCCCCCAACAATTGGTGTGGTCGAGTTAGCAGATAGTAGTGTTAATTTTGTTGTTCGCCCCTGGGTTAAATCAGCAGACTATTGGAATGTTCACTTCGATGTCACAGAAAACATAAAAAAGCGTTTTGATGCCGAGGGAATAAGTATTCCTTTTCCACAGCAAGATGTTCATCTATATGAACAAAAGGAATGATGTTCAGAAACAGAATGGTATACACCTACCCCTTTTTGGGTTGGCAAACAAATTGGGTGGCACATGTTCGTTTTTGCCACTTCAAAATGATTTTATCCTTGACATCGCTTTTATTTTTAGCGAATGGGGACGGTGCCCCTCGATTTCACTCGGTATCGTTGACTTGGCTGCGATGAAATAGTCTTACGTTATACGACATATTACTTGGGAGATGACTTTGAAAATTATCTAAAAGCAAGATATTTATTAAAAGGAGA
>JAGMEZ010000121.1 GCA_023127905.1 Caldifarciminota bacterium | reverse complement strand
TGATTAATTGGACAGCATGTTTTACCTTAACAGTTCCCTTATATTCCCTTCCGATTTTTTTTAATTCCTTGTTAACATTCTTCTTTAATTCTTCATCTTCGTTGAGAAGGTATGATGCTTCTTTGAGAGTTGCAGTACACCCACTGCAAACGGTTACAATATCAAGTTCTTTTTCTTCTGCCACAGCAAGATTCCGTGCAGCGATGACGAGCCACTTCCGCATGTCTTTTGCCTTGAAGTATATGGGATCAGGACAACATGTGAAACCATCAATATCCACGAGTTCAACACCAAGATTTGGCATTGTCTTTCTCACTGCCAGTTCCATCTGCGGATATTTCAGGGGAATCATACATCCCCAAAATGGTATAATCTTCATTCAGTCTCCAGTAATTTTTTCAATTCATCTATCTCTGGTTTTTCTAATTTCTTTAGACCCAATGCTTCCCTTCTTCTGTCAACGGTTGTTGTATGAACTACACTTTCACCTGTTTTTTCGACAGCTTCTGAGAAACGCGTAATCTCGTCAGGCGCCTTTCCTTCTTCTACTGCTATATTCTTTAGTGTAATTATTATCTCAATTGGGCGGACATCCTGCGGACATCTTTCGTAGCAGGAATAGCAGTTTGTGCAAAGCCAGATAGGTGAATCCTTTCGTATAAGTTCATCCTCTAGACCAGTGAGTGTCATTAATAGTATGTTTCTTGGATTAAATTTTTCTGAATACCGGGCAGCAGGACAAATAGAGGCACAGGCACCGCATTGATAACAGTAATTATGGTGTTTACCTTCGAGTGTTTTATTGAGTTTTTCCCTGAACTTAAAATTTATTTTTGATTTTTCCATATTCTTTTATGTTTTTTTTATACTATCGCTTAAAAGGGTTGTAAAGTATCGTATATCTATCCTCTGTTCAGCAGGTTTCATTTTTTCATCCATTGCACACTTTAAATGGATTTCGCACTTTGGGCAGGCGACTGTTAGAACCTCTGCTCCTGTTTTTTTTGCATCCTCAAT
>JAGMEZ010000120.1 GCA_023127905.1 Caldifarciminota bacterium | reverse complement strand
CACATTCCTAATATCAGAGAAAGTCTTTGCCAATCTCAACATAACATTCAAACAGTTCTCCACCTCTTCATATCTTCCTGTAAGAAGAAGAATATTTCCCTTTTTTGCATAGATATCCATTACTATAGATGGCAATTTCTTTTTATCAAGATAGGTTTTCATATTTTTATATCCATTTTCTCTCAATAGCAGCAATCTTGTTTACCATTTACCGAAGACTCTGTCAATAAAAATCTTATGAACGTTCTCATTTCCATGCTCGTTTTTATCCCTTGACAAAACTAAAAATTTATTATAGTAAAAACTATGTAATGATTCTGATTATCTGAATTTATAAAACATGGAGGTATAATGTATAGAATGATCTATATTCTTACTATTTTTTTACTCTTCGGTTGTACAGGAGAGAAGAGAGAAAAATCTTCAAAGCAACCTTCAGAATTAAAAGATACCGAATTGCTTAGCATTCTTAAAAAATCCGAAAATAAAGATCTTACCCCATACTGGCTTGAAGTGGAGAAACGCGAAATGATAGGACTTCGATTTATCGCCCAGGATAAAAGCGGGGCAATATTCAGATTCTTCAAGGATGATGCAGTCAGCGATGAAGTTGTAAAGCGATACATTCTTTTTAAACTACACGATACTTCCAATTTGAGATATGCTGAGAAGTCTGTTCTTTTCTCTCAAGCAGGTAAGTATCAACTGATGGAAGCAGTGCCCCTTATTTTCAAGGCACTTGAGGGAGAAAAGTCAATTGGAACTCATATATCAGCTGCATTTGCATTTAAAGAATTAAGAGCACAAGCAGCGAAGGAATGGCTACAGAAGAATCTGGACAAGGAATATCTTAATTCTCTTGGTTCAGGTAGTCCATTTGATGAATCAAAGCGTGAAGAACTTCTCAAGATCAGCAAGGAAACCCTCGAGGTTCTCGAATAGAATATCCACAAAAGGATTGTTTCAAAAATAAAATGAAAAGGAGGAAATAAAAATGTTGAAAAAGAATCTATTCGCAATATTAGCAGTAATATCCATTTCATTATTACTATCTGGTCTTCTATCTGGTTGCAAAATGGATAAGATTCCGCCAAAAGTCATTGGCACATCTCCACCAAATGGAGCAACGAACGTTGACCCTTCATTAACAGAGATTTCTGTAACATTCAATGAACCGATGAAGGATAAAAGCTGGTCATGGTGCTACGAAGAGAAGAAACACTTCCCTGAAACAATTGGAGAAGCATACTATTCGGATAACAATACGCGGTGTGCCCTGCCAGTGAAACTGGAACCTTTCACTGAATACATTATATGGATTAATCTTGACAAATTCAACAATTTCCGGGATAAGAGTGGTAATCCAGTTAAGCCATATAAATTTACCTTCATGACCAGTGAAAATGCATCAAAAAATTGATCCTGTAATCTGTGTAATCAGAGATCACAGAATGTCTTTCTGTAATCCATAATTTTTCTTGACTTTGTGGTTTAATTGGGTTATAGAAAGAATGTTAAAAATGCAAGGAGAAAAATCACCGAAATAAAGAAAAAGGATTACAATGAAGAGAATTGAGACAAGGATAGATGTCAAAAGTAAAGAATTTAAAGATAGAAAAAAATACCATCTTGGTTTACTTGAAGATTTTAAGAAACTGTATGAAGAGATAAGAAAAGGCGGTCATGAACGCTCACGAAAGAAACATATAGATAGAGGTAAAATACTTGTTCGGGACAGGATCGAACTTCTCCTCGATAAAAATACTCCCTTCTTGGAGTTAAGCTCGCTTGCTGCAATTGATATGTATAATAATGAAGCACCCTCTGCAGGACTTATAACAGGTATTGGAAGAGTCAGCGGTAGAGAGGTGATGATTGTTGCAAACGATGCAACTGTGAAGGGTGGAACATATTTCCCAATTACCATAAAGAAACATATTCGGGCACAGGAAATCGCAATGCAGAACCATCTTCCCTGTGTTTATCTCGTTGACTCTGGAGGAATTTTCCTTCCCTATCAATCAGAAACATTCCCTGATAAGGAGCATTTTGGAAGGATATTCTATAACCAGGCAAGAATGTCTGCTATGGATATTTTACAGATTGCAGTAGTAATGGGTTCCAGTACTGCCGGCGGAGCCTATGTTCCTGCAATGAGCGACGAAACCATAATTGTAAAACAGCAGGGAACAATCTTTATTGGTGGACCTCCGTTAGTCAAGGCAGCAACAGGAGAAGAGGTGAGCGCTGAAGACCTTGGGGGTGCTGATGTCCATTCAAGGATATCTGGTGTAACTGACTATTATGCATTAAATGATGAACACGCTATAAAACTTGCCAGGGACATCGTTGCAAATATTCCAAAAAGGAAAAAATATCCGCTTGATAGAATCGAGCCAGAGGAACCATACTACGACTCTGAAGAAATATATGGAATCGTTCCTCAAGATCTGAGAAAGCAATTTGACATCAGAGAAGTTATTGCAAGGATTTTTGATGGAAGCAGGTTTCACGAGTTCAAGGAGTTGTATGGACAAACTCTTATCTGTGGTTATGCACGTCTTTTTGGATACCTTGTCGGAATTGTTGCAAACAATGGTGTGCTATTCAGCGAATCCTCTCTAAAAGGTGCTCACTTTATGTCACTCTGCTCTGTAAGAAAAATCCCCCTAATTTTTCTCCAGAATATTACTGGGTTTATCGTTGGGAAACAGTAC
>JAGMEZ010000012.1 GCA_023127905.1 Caldifarciminota bacterium | reverse complement strand
CAATGGCATATCCATCAAATCCAATGCTCTTTAACTCCTCAACAGACCTTTTTCGTAATTCCTTGTGGATACCCCCTTGAACAATACCAAAAAGTGCTTTTTCACTATCTTCGTTTTTATCAAATACATGTTTCCCTCTACCTGCCCACTCTGTGGTTCTTTGAACCGCTTTTTCGCATGCTGTAAATGAAGATGGATAAAGAGCGGGTTCGTCAAAACTCATTATAATATCAGCTCCAAGTGCAAGCTGAATTTCAATAACAATCTCGGGAGTAAAAAATATGTAACTCCCATCTATATGGGATTGAAATCGTACTCCCTCATCGGATATTTTATTAAGGTCTGCAAGGCTGATAACCTGAAAACCGCCACTATCAGTAAGGATGCCCTTCTGCCAGCCGGTGAAATTATGAAGACCACCTGCTTTTTTTACAACAGATTCTCCGGGTCTTAAGTGAAGGTGGTAAGTGTTTGCTACAATCATCTGAACACCAGTTTGATTTAGGAAGAATGGAGCTACACTCTTAACACTTCCCTGTGTTCCAACAGGCATAAAAATTGGCGTTAAAACTTCACAATGTTTGAATCCTATTACACCAATCCTTGCTGAAGAACCATTCAACTCCTTAATTAGTTCAAACGTCATTTAGATACTATTTTATTTGTAGGATGGTTTGCTTTATGAATGATACAAATCAGCTTTTATTTAAAGATTA
Source organism: Caldifarciminota bacterium (assembly GCA_023127905.1). GTDB lineage: Bacteria > Hydrothermota > E44-bin80 > E44-bin80 > E44-bin80 > JAGMEZ01. Next base: position 13,795 of record JAGMEZ010000012.1, on the reverse strand, counting down.
AAGTAGTATTGACGATACTATTCCTCTAACAATTAGCTCTGTGACCAGAGACCCAATATATTACCTTCTGAGTCAGTAAAAAGGGCATAGTAACCAAACTCCTTGCTGATCTCTGTTTTTTCCTTAACAACAGAGCATCCTGCTTCTTCGATTTTCTTCAGGTATTTTGGAATATCGTCCACTTTAATGTATAATGTAATGCCCTGCCCAATTGGTATATTTTCTGTACGCTGATCTAATGCACCCTCAACTCCTTCGCCTGCTTTAAACATAGCATAGGTTTCTCCATGATCTTCAAAAACCCAATCAAAAATATTACCATAGAAGGCTTTTGCACGTGTGATATCTTTACATGGAATTTCTATGTGACAAATTGAGTTTCCCATCAAACCTCCTTTTATTAATTTCTATTTTCCTAATTTCGGACTTTCCTTCTTTTTATGTCCCCCTTTTCTAAAGGGGGATTTAGGGGGATTTTGAATCCCCCCTGTCCCCCCTTTTTCAAAGGGGGGTATACAAATAGAAAAATATAATAAAATTTGAGAAAAGTCAAGTCCTTTTAAACTATCCATCCTGGTTTTCGCTTGACATAAGTTAAAAAAAGTGTTTATATTGTACTATGATTTTGCAATGTTATAAATGCAATAATAAAATTTTACCTGGTGGATCATCCTTTATAATAAAGATAACGGCAATTAGCAATTTTAATGGGATAATAGAACCTCAAAAAAATATTGACATAAAAACTCTCCTGAAAGAGATTGAAGAAGAGATACGCGGACTTCCTGAAGACTTAATTGAAGAAGAAATATATAAAGAAAGAGAGTTTATTTTATGTCCAAGATGCAAAGAGCTATTCCTAGCAAATCCATTTGGAAAGGAACTCGATGACCTTAAACCCCCGGAATCCATCCCACCTCCATAAACATCGGTTATTGAGTTATTAAGTTATTTAGTTATCGGATTTTAGGAACACGTCCCTTGTGTTCTTATTCTTTAGGATTTAATGCACTTTTTTCTTGACAAAGGTGGTTTTAGATGTTATATATTGCACTGTCTTGTGTAACCAGTTAGAAAGTGAATAGATTACAAGAATCAACTGGATGATGACAGGATATTATTAGGAGAATAATATGTATTATGAGAGTGGAGCAAAATATTTCTGGATATCTTTAGTTACATCACTTATCGTATCCTCAATCGTGAGTTTTGTTCTCATTTTATTTGTTTCCCCCTATGTGACCCAGAAAAAAACAAAGGTAGAAGTTCCAAACCTGAAAGGTATGAAGGAACCTCAAGCTTCCCTTGTGCTAAAGAATAAAGACCTTCTTCTCCTGATAGCTGAGAAAAAAGAAGACACAAACTATGAAAACGGAGTAATTCTCGATCAGGATCCACTACCTGGCTTCTCAGTTGAAAAAGGAAGTCTTGTTAAGGTTATGATTAACGAGAAATCACAATCGACGATTCCAGATGAAGCCATCCCTGACGTCAGAGGTCAGGATCTTATGTTAGCGAAAGAAAGACTGGAAGAATCTGGATATATAGTAGGGAAAATAGAATTCACCGATTCAGATACATACACGAAAGATCAGGTTATAAACACCGATCCAGTTCCTGGGTCAAAATCTATTAAAGGAACAATAGTAAACATAATTGTAAGTATAGGAATCCAGGAAATCACCGTGCCGAATCTGTATAGAAAGAACATATCAAAAGCTCGGAACATCTTGGAGAAATCAGGATTAAAATTAGGCAATGTACGATACACAACGAATATAGAATTTCCCTTTGACATTATAGTTTCACAACAACCTACATCGGGAACAAAGGTTAAATCAGGCTCATCAGTTGACATCGTTGTAAACCGTGAGGGAATGTACTAAATCAAGAAATCCATTTATTCATTTTGTTGCTAATTTTCTATCAAGTAAAAACTTTCACTTATCATAGATGAAAATTAAGAGAGTAATTTTTTGGTTTTTCATTGCTTGTGCCTCTTTCATTACTGGTATCCTTATCATGAACTTCATCGTAATGCCCTTAATTGTGAGGAAAGGAGATATTGTAACTGTTCCGGATGTAACAGAAATGAAACTTAAGGAAGCAGAAAGAATATTAAAATCCTTTAAACTTGAACCATATATTGAATTATATGAGTTTGACCAGGTCGTTCCAGAAAACTACGTAACTAAACAAGAACCACTTCCAGGAACAGAACTGAAGGTTTCGAGAAGGATTAAACTATGGGTGAGTGAGGGTCCCAAGAAAATTCTTGTTCCCTATCTCACCGGGCTTCCCCTCGTCCAGGCAGAGAACATCCTCGAAAGATTTGAATTGAAGGTTGCAGAAGTAGAAAGCATTGATTCAGATTCTTTCCCCCCTGGAAGGGTAATAAAAACATACCCCAACTCAAACACACCGGTAAATAAAAATACTGGTATCAAAGTTGTTATCAGTAAGGGTTCTGATGAAGAAGGATTCCCAATGCCTAATCTTTTTGGACGAAATTTATCAGAAATAGAGAAACCCATTCGAGAGATAGGACTCATTATCGGAAATATAAAGTATATTCAGAGCGATACTGGAGAAGATGGGGAAATCATACTGCAATCCCCTCAACCTGAGGTTCTTGTTTCCTATGGAGATACAATATCATTAGTCATTATTACTGCTATTCCAGATACACTCATCACTCCAGATGAGCCAGAAGAAGAGTGAATTCAGTAATTAAACAAACTAATAACTCAATTACTCAATAACTTAATAACAAAAAATAATGGAGGTTTTTACGAAAAAATATTTACCAATTCTTTTTATCCTACCCATTATTTTTAATGCATGTCAAGGAGGTGAAGACAAAAAAATGGACGAAAAGAAAGAACCATCTCTTAAGGGAAAAAATATCCTTATGGTAATTGCATCTAATAATTTCAGAGATGAAGAATTCAAAGAACCTCATTCACTTTTTCTCACTGAAGGTGCGAATGTCGTTATTGCGTCAACAGATACAAATGAAGCAAAGGGAATGCTGGGCATGAAGGTTAAACCAGATATACTCATTGAAGAAGTAAAACCTCTCGATTTCGATGCAATCATCCTTGTCGGCGGTTCCGGTTCTACTGAGCTCTGGGAAAACAAAAAACTTCATGAGCATTTAAGAAATGCATACGAGAATAAGAAAGTTATCGGAGCTATTTGCCTTTCACCCGTAACATTAGTAAAGGCTGGAATTTTAAAAGGTAAAAGCGTAACCTGCTACGAAACACCCGAAGTTGTACAGATTTTTAAGGAAAATGATGTCGGACTAACAGGAAAATCAGTAGATGTTATAGAGCAAATAATTACTGCAAATGGTCCGCCTGCTGCAAAGGAATACGCAGAGAAAATAATTGAATTTCTTAAATGAGGGCAGTTATTCAAAGAGTAAGTAGCGCTTCTGTATCAACAAGTGGCAAGATCATAGGTTCAATAGAAAAAGGTATTGTAATCCTTCTTGGAATTGCACAAGGCGATTCAGAAAAACAATCGGATATTCTATCAGAGAAGTGCTCGACATTAAGAATCTTTGAGGATGAAAACGGGAAATTGAATCTCTCGTTGAAAGATATTGAAGGAGAGGCACTTGTGATCTCACAATTCACCCTTTATGCTGATACTTCTAAAGGAAGGAGACCAAGTTTCACTGAAGCAGCGTCATATTCAGAAGCAAAAGAACTCTATGAACAATTCGTAAATGCTTTAAGGAAAGAAAATATCCATACAGAAGTAGGTCGATTTGGCTCAAAGATGGTAGTCAGCATTCAAAACGATGGACCTGTCACCATAATCCTCGAAGTGTAATTTGTCAACTCTGTAATTATTAGTAAGGTGTAAATATGATTAGAAGTATGACTGGCTTTGGATTATCACAGATTGAGATAACATCCAGTACAACGATTATTTGTGCAATCAAAACACTCAATCACAAATACCTTGATATCGCAATATCCTTACCTAAGGAATTAAAACCCTATGAACCAGAAATAATGAAAAGAGTAAAAAAATCATTCAAAAGAGGAAGGATTGAAGTAACATTTTATAACGAATTAAATCATCCAGAATCAGAAACATTCGAAATCGATTATCAAAAAGCAGAAAAGTACTTCAACCTTCTTCAGAGTTTAAAAAAACGGCTTGATATCAGAGGAGATATCGACATTTCGCTCCTCAGTAATTTCAAGGATATCTTTGTCAAAAAGGATGATTCAAACATTCCTGGTAATGATACACTCGGGTTCATCAGAAAAGTACTTGATGACTCAATTTGTAAAGCTTCGGCAATGAGAATAGATGAGGGTAGTGCAATCTATAACGACTTTAAGAAAAGGATAGAATTCATAAAAGAAAACCTATCAAAAATAACAGAAAAATCGAAAAAAAACATACAGTTATGGCGGGAAAAAATTAAAAAAAGAACAGATTCAATTAAAAAAGAGATAAAAATTGACGAAAATCGACTTGAACAGGAAATTCTACTTTACGCACTAAAAAGTGACATAACAGAAGAGTGTATTCGGCTTAAAAATCATATTTCACAGTTAGAAAAGTTTCTCGATTCCGATAACGGTATTGGTAAAAAATTAAATTTTCTTCTTCAGGAAATGACGAGAGAAATAACTACAATTTTTGCAAAAACCCTTAGCAGCGATATAAAGAATTTGGGTATTGAAATCAGAGACGAGATAGAACATCTCAGGGAACAATCATATAATATTGAATAAGTAAGACAAAGGATTATGAATATGGGATGGACGATGAATTTGAGAAGGAGAAAAGGGATGTACGATGGAAGATAAGAAAATAGGATTAAAAAGCGTTCCGATAGTTGTATCTGCACCTTCTGGTGCAGGCAAAACAACCCTTTGCAAACTTATAGCACAAAAGTATAAAAAGGAGATAGTCTATTCTATCTCTGCAACAACAAGAAAACCAAGGAAGAACGAGAAAGATGGGGTTAACTACTATTTTCTTACAGAAGAAAAATTTAAAAAGTGGATAGATGAGGGCAAATTTATTGAGTGGGCAATAGTTCATAATCACTACTATGGAACGCCCAAAAAGACATTCGATGAGACTCTTAAAAAAGGATATAATATCATTATGGATATTGATGTCCAGGGAGGAATTAATATTAAGAAAAAATACCCCGACGGTATTTTTATCTTTCTCCTAACAAAAACTGCTGATATATTAATGAAAAGGCTTTCAAATCGAAAGACAGATACAAAGGAATCAATACAAAAAAGAATCAAAAATGCACAAAAGGAAATACAGTTTATTAAAGAATACGATTACACTGTTATAAATGATACAATCAACAAAACCTTAAATACAATAAGTGCAATCCTAATTGCAGAAAGCTGTCTGATAAAAAGAAACGACCTGAAAATTAAATCTTTTAAGAAAAATCTTAAAGGAAAATAAAATAGGAAAGGAGTATCAATGTTTAAGGTTTCAACAGAGGAAATGGTTGAATTTTTCGAGAACAGATATGAAGCTGTAATTGTTCTCGCAAAAGAAGCAAGAAGATCAAATTTATATGCAGGTGAAGAAATGAGTGAACGCGGTGAAAAACCAATATTACAAGCGATCAAAAAGTTGGTATCAGATGGTATTAATTTCACCTATGCAGTTCAGGAAGTGCAAGAAGAAAAAGAAAAAAAAGTTAAAAAGGAAGAGGAGAAAAAGAAAGAATGAAAACCGTTGTACTTGGTGTCACGGCAAGTATCGCTGCTTATAAATCCCTTGAGCTTACAAGAGAGTTGGTAAAAAGGAATATTAAGATTATTCCTATTCTTACACCTGAAGCGAAACATTTTGTAACACCACTCTCCTTAGAAAGCCTTGCTTCACATAAAACATACTCTGATTTTTTTACAGAAAATGAAAGCATCATTCATATTACTATTATGAATGAAGCAGACCTTGTTGCTATTATCCCGGCAACTGCAAATTTTATTGGAAAACTTGCACACGGTATTGTTGACAATCTGCTACTTGGAATAGTGTTTGCTTCAGATAAACCTGTCCTGATCGCACCAGCAATGAATAAAAGAATGTGGCAAAATCCTATCCTATCAGAGAACGTTAAAAAACTAAAAAAACTTGGTTACAAGTTTGTAGGCCCCACACATGGTTCTCTTGCCTGTAAAGAAGAAGGAATAGGAAGGCTCGAAGAAATTGATATCATCGTCGAAGAAATCCAAACTATCATTGAAGATAAAAAAGATCTTAAAGGGAAAAAATTTCTCATTACCCTTGGCAGAACAAAAGAATATCTCGACCCTGTACGGTATATATCCAATGATTCATCGGGAAGGTTCGGGCTCGAAATTGCGAAAGTTGCCAGACGAAGAGGTGCCGAGGTTTCTATTATTGCAGGATATACTGACATCAAAATTCCTTCCCTTTTTCCTTGTAAAAGAGTAAACAATACTCAAGAGATGGAGAAAGAAACACTCAAGTCCCTCAAAAATGCAAACATCGTAATTATGAATGCAGCCTGTTCTGATTTTACTCCAAAGAATGTAAGTAAAGACAAGATAAAAAAAGATAAGGGGGATTTAACAGTTTCTTTAAAACGGACAAAAGATATTCTTTCTCTTATTAAGACAAAACGAAAAAAACAACTTATTGTTGGATTTAGCCTTGACACAAAAGATACACTTAAATCCGCAGAGAAAAAGATGAAAGAAAAGGGTGTAGATATTATGGTAGCAAATCCGGCAATTACTGTTGGAAGAGAGAATGTGAAAATGATAATTTTGAGAAAAGGAAAATCCGCTCAACGCTTTAATGAAATGTTAAAGTCTACTGCAGCAGAAAAAATCATAGATACCGTTGTATCTGTAGTTCAGAAAAAAAACATATAGCTTTTTATTTTTCCTTTATCCTTTTACTGAATGACTCCCTTTAACGTTACAGTAGTCGGAACAATAAACCACGACATAATTATTTCCCAAAAGGGAGAGAGAAAAGAATCACTCGGAGGAATACTTTACAACATACTAACCCTCTCAGAAATCGGAAAGAAAACTATACAAATCTTCCCTGTAACATACATTGGCTCCTATAAAAAGGAAGAATTCCTTAACATTTTAAAGAAACATCAAAATATTTCTACAAAAGGAATAAAATATATAAGAGGTAAAATAAATATCAATATCCTCGAGTACATAAATGATAACGAAAGGAAGGAAACAACAGATTTTTTTACAGATGAGATAACGTATGCAATGATAAAACCCTTTCTTTCTTCCGATGTTCTCCTCTTTAATTTCATTTCAGGTTATGATATCTCCATTGAAACAATTGAGAAAGTTAGAAAAAACTCTAATTCAATAATCTTCCTTGATGTCCACAGCCTTGTTCTTAAAAAAACAAAAGGGGAGAGATTATTTTATCCTGTAAAAAATTGGGAAAAATGGGTAAACAGTATTGACATTATTCAGATGAATACAAAAGAGCTTCTCTTCTTCACCGGTTACCCATCCTCGGGAAGAAAACCAAATAAAAAAATAATTAAAGAGATAATATCACTTCTTCTGAAGAAGGGTATAATTATTGTCCTCATAACATCAGGTGAAGAAGGAGTCTATCTTGGTTACAGAAATGGTGTTTATTTTTTCAAACAGAAATATAAATCAGTGGTAAAAGATACAACAGGCTGCGGTGATATTTTTTCATCGTCATTCCTTGCAAAATTCTTATTTTCAAAAGATCCATTCATATCCTGTGAGTATGCTAATAATGTATCGGGGTTATCAACAAAGGATACAGGAATAAGTAAATGCTCATCATACCTAACTCAGGGGTCAGGTTTCAATAACCCCCTTCTTTTATTTATTCGAGATCAGGTAGTTGAGGTTCGCCAAAGACTGCTTCTATCTTAACAACAATTATTCTACCCATTCCGTCATCGAAATCAAACCCTGAATCTTTTAAAAGATGTATTATCTTTTTACCAATATCCTTATCATCAGAAAGTGCGAACATTATCTTCGAATATACATTTTTTCCACCCAGTTGTAAACGAAGACCAGCAAAGATTGGAATTCTATGTGCCAAAAACCCACCCATTGACTGACCTTCAACAATCGTAGTATCAGTAGATCCGAGTTCTACAAGAATAGATAGCAAATCATCAAGTATCTCTTCGTTGTTTAGTATAATAATTACAAGATACAAATATCCTCCTTTTATTCACGAATATCCTTTGAAGCACCCGTTTATTTGTTTACTGAACCTAAAACTTCTATCCTTTCCTTTACAACTTCCTTCATAAAATCCCTGGCAGGTCCAAGAATTTTTCTCGGGTCAAATACTCGAGAATCTTCAAGTAAAATCTTCCTGATTCCGGCTGTAAAAGCAATTCTCAGATCTGTGTCGGTATTAACCTTGTTTATTCCTTCCCGGACTGCTCTCCTCAGGATATCATCACTTAACCCACGTGCACCCTGTAATTCGATGCCATATTTTATTGCTGTTTCAATTAAATTTTCATTCACACTGGATGCACCATGAAGAACAAGAGGGATCTGGGTTTTCTCCTTAACTAATTTTAGCCTTTCAAAGTCGAGTTTCGATTCCCCTTTAAATTTAAATGCTCCATGCGACGTACCTATTGCTGGTGCAAGAAAATCAATTCCCGTCTGGGCAACAAAACTTTCTGCTTGTTCAGGATCCACAAGGAAAGCTTCTCTCTCTTCAACGCTCAACTCATCCTCTGAACCGGGAAGTCGACCAAGTTCTGCCTCAACAGAAACACCAGCCTTATGGGCAACGTCAACAACCTTCTTTGTTATTTCAACGTTATCATTATAGGGTTTATCCGATGCATCAATCATAACAGAAGTAAAACCATTTTCTATTGCATCAATCACTGTATCCCATCTCTTCCCATGGTCAAGATGCAAAGCAACAGGAATCGGAACTTCTTCTGCTAAAGATTTAACCATTCCAACTGCCATTTTAATCCCCATGTATCTAATCGCACCTTCTGAAACCTCAACAATTACGGGTGAATTTAATTCAACAGCTCCATCAATAATCGCGATTACCGTTTCCATATTATTTATGTTGAAAGCCCCAACAGCATATCCACCTTTATCAGCTTTCTCAAGAATTTCCTTTGTACTTACTAATGCCACAACTTCCTCCTTCTAATGATCTATATATCTTATAAAAATGGTAATGTCAAGTAAAAATTAAATTGCTATTCAGACAATAGAGTGTCATATTTCATCCATAAAATAGGAAAACCTCAATAATTGCGACAGGTTTCGAGCATTCTCTTTCATTAATTTTTTCATTTTTTAAAAGGCATAGGTTCATATGTCTGTCTTGTCACCCTGGATCCTGTGTTGAACTATTTCAGTATTGTTTTAGCTTCTAAAAACCGAGATGCTGAAACAAGCCTGTCCTGAAGAGATGCTGAAACTAGTTCAGCATGACACTTTCAGGGTTCAGTATGACACTTTCAGGATTCAGCATGACACTTTCAGGGTTCAGCATGACAGGGGGCAACAAAATTTCTAAGAACGCATGCTCCATTGTCTGAATTGCAATAAATGGATTTCTGACTCATTCAGAAATCAAAAAAAGGTGTTGAGAATATTCAATCAATATGTTATATAAACAATATGGAAAGTGCAGAGCTTGTAAAAAAACTGAAAAGTAAAAAAATAATATTGACCCTTTCTGATCTTGTAAAAGATAAGCCTTTTGATGCATGGCTTGTGGGGGGCTGTATAAGAGATACCTTTCTCAGAATAGGTGTTAAAGATTACGATATTACCATTACAGGAAATTCACGCCGTTTCTCTTCGTTAGTAGCGAAAAAATTGAAAGGTAATCAGTTCTGTCTTGACCAGAAAATGGGGGAATTCAGGATTATGCTCTCAAGGAAAAGAACCATCGATGTAAAATCCATTAAAGATATTTCTAAAGATCTCAGAGAGAGGGATTTCACAATCAACGCACTTGCATTAAATATTAAAAACCTTGAAAGCCTGTATGATCCCTTTAATGGAATAAAGGATTTACAAAAGAGGGTCATTTCCCCTGTAAGTAGGAGAATTTTTGAAGAAGATCCTCTAAGATTGCTAAGGATGTTCAGACTCGCCAGCTCTCTTAGTTTATCAATAACAAAAGAAGCTATTGTACTTGCTCGAAAAAGCACGAAAAGAATCAATAGTGTTGCAAGTGAAAGGATAAGGACAGAGCTTTTTCTTTTATTAAACAGTGAAAAAAGTTATCCTTATATAAAGAAAATGGATAAAATCGGACTATTAGCAATGCTTTTCCCTGAAGTAGAAGAAGGAAAACGTATTCCTCAACATAAGTACCGAAGCAGTAACTTAAAAGAACACTCACTTGTCTGTTATGATATCATGGAAAAGATTATCAATGAAAAAAGGTACCTTGTATTTGAAGGTTTCGCATCAATACTTGAAAATTTTGTAAAAAAACACACCGAAGTTTTAAAACTTGCAGCTCTGCTCCATGACATTGGTAAGTTATATACAATGAGAGAAGATTCATTTGGGTCTGTACATTTCTGGATGCATGAGAAGGTGGGGGAAAAACGGTTAAAGGAATATTATAAGGATAAACTTGCCTTAAGCAACAAAGAAGTAGAGATACTTTCGTTATTAATTCTACACCACATGCGAGCACACTTACTATCACGGGAAAGTGAAGTAACAAATCATGCTCTTTACAGATTTGTTAAGGATGGCAAAGATGTGATACCGGGAATTCTTCTTCTTTCGTATGCAGATAGTATTTCATCAACCGGAGGTGGTGCCGAGGTAAAAAAAGCAGAGAAAATTATTAATAAAATCTTAAAGTATTATGTAACCTCCAGAAAGGTAAAGGCAAAGAAACGGTTAATAACAGGTTATGACTTAATTGAGAACTTCGGACTCAAACCAGGATCAATCTTTAAGACAATCCTGGAAGCAGTCGAAAAGGCTCATATTGAAGGAAAAATAAAAAACAAAAAACAAGCATTAGAGTATGTGAAACAAATAATAGCAATAGAAAAAGAGTAGGGGCGCTCAATTGAACGCCCCTACCTTCATCTGTATTTAAATCTTTTAATTTACCATCTTTTACCTATTTATTCTCTTTCTTCTTTTTACACTCAGTTCCAATCTTGGCATCATTATATGCAGATTCTGTGTCACCGAGTTCCCTATAAGCAAAAGCACGATTAATATACGCATCACAGTTTTCAGGATCAATCTCTATTACTTTTGTGAATGCCTCAATTGCCTCATTATATTTTTCCACCTTAATATAAGATGCTCCAAGATAGTTAAACCCCTCAGCATCCGAGGAATCCAGTAAAACTACCTTCTTAAAAGCTATTATTGCATCAGCATATTTCTTTAAATCAAATAAAGCAACTCCATAATTAAAATTAACATCCTTATCATCAGGGACTAACTCAATTGCCTTCGTTAGAACTTTTACAGCTTCCTCTGATTTTTCTTGTTTTAGCAAGTTATTCCCGAACGCAACATAAACCTCTGCTGCTTGTTTTTTTCGATTCTTTATAACCTTTTCATCGGCTCCTTTAAACCAGGCAGGATCTTCAATAATCTTCTTTGCTTTTCTTAGAACTCCCTCCTCTTCCTTATACTTCTCTTTCATCCTGTAGAAATCAGAAAAATTTATATACGTATCAATATTGTCGGGAACAAGTTCTATTGCTGTCTTGTAGATTCCCTCTGCTTCATCTTCCTTCTCTAACTTAATATAACAAAAACCAAGAAGATTCATAGATGCTGAATTCTTGGGGTCTAAATCAATAGACCTTTTAATTCTTTTAACTGCAAGATCATATTCTTTATTTTCAACGTGTTTCCTTCCCGCCATATAGAAAATTATCGAGTAATTAAATCGTTGATCTTTCTTCGCGTTTTCAATCATTTTGGGATCGAGCGAAAATGCCTTTTCAGTATTTTTGCAGGCTTCCTCATATTGCTTTTTATATGCATACGCCTTGCCAAGCCAGAAATGGGTTTCAGGGTTTTGTGGCTCAGCTTCAACTGCCAGCTTAAACTGTTTGATTGCCTCATCGTAATTATCCTGCTCGATGTAAATCTTTCCTGCGGTTATATACTGAGACTGACACCCAAGTAAGAAAAGAAGTAAAAACGACATACCAACTAATAAATATTTATTTAGTTGTTTCACGTTACCTCCTTTAATAAGGTTAACAGTTGTTCAGAAATTATTAATGTGGAACTATACCAATATCTTAAAGAAATGTCAAGAAAAAAACGAAAAGAAATGCTTGACAAATTCCTACTCTTATAGTAGAGTACAAAAATAAATAATCAAAAGGGGGTATTTAAATGAAACTTTTCTTTCTACTCTTTCTTGCGATACTTCTTATTTCCTCTCAGGTTACAGCTGTCGAAATTTTAACAAATGGTGATTTTGAGCAGCCGCTCACAAACGGTTGGGACGAATCCGTTTCAGCTTCAAACTACACAATTAACCGGGCTACAAATTACGATCCTGATCCTGATTACGAAGCACGCGCCTACCAGGGAACAGGAAGCGGTTACGCAAGACTTTACCAGATCGTTGATATTCCAGCAACTAATCTTGATTTCTCAGCTAATGCAAAATTGTACGCATGGGATAATAGTGGTAGTGCCTGGGCTGGTGCTGGATTAGTTCTTTCATATTTCGATTACTCTGTAATGCTCCTGGGGGAAACTTATATATGTGCACGAAGTACTCAATGCCCGTGGTCGAACAGTTCAACTACTCACATAATCGAAGCTGCTGATTCTGCCTGGCATGATTACTCATTCAATATTGAAAATGAACTAACCAATCTCTCAGGTGTTAATCCTTCTGATGTAAAGAAAATTAGGGTATCACTCTACACGCAAATATACCACTGCTGAGGTGGAACTGAGAAGGCGGAGGTCTCCGCCGACGATGTCTCTCTGGCTTTTTCTTCTTCCGTTCCTTTTGTTTTATACTATGGAAGAAGTATCGATGACACTGGTGGTAACAATAATGGATATTTAGACCCGGGAGAGACCGTCAACCTTACCACTACCTTTAAAAACTACGGTGCGCCAGCCACTGGAGTTGAAGCGATTCTCCAGACCAATAATTCATACATCACAATACACAATTCTATATCAAGCATTGGTGACATTGCTTCAGGCGACACAGCAAATAATGCAGCAGACCCATTTATTATCGAAGCAGCATCCGGAACCCCACAGGGAACTATTGCAGATTTTACGATAATAGCAAATTCTGTAGGTGGTTACAGCGACACTTCATACTTTTCAATTTGCATCGGAAAATACCATTATCTCGTTTGGGATCCATCACCTGATCATTCAAGCGGACCTGTCATTAATTCTTCTTTACAGTCTCTCGGATATAACGGAGTCTACTCCCAGACACTTCCAACAGCAGAACTTGATAAATACATTGCTATTTTTGTTTCCGTTGGGATATATGCTGATAACTATATCATTCAGAGCGGTTCAGTAGAAGCAAATGCACTGATTAACTTTCTGAATAATGGTGGAAGAATGTATCTTGAGGGTGGTGATGTCTGGTATTATGACCCGCTCTACCAAGGATATGATTTTGGATCACTCTTTAGCATCAACGCAACCACAGATGGAACTGGTGACCTTAACTCCGTTCTTGGACAGAGTGGTACATTTACTAATGGAATGTCTTTCAGTTACAGTGGCGAAAACAG
>JAGMEZ010000119.1 GCA_023127905.1 Caldifarciminota bacterium | reverse complement strand
CGATTATGACAAAATTACAGAGTTCAACGACAGCGAATTTGCTGTTTTTCTGAATGGTGCAATAAAAAAGAGCAGTAATCTCTTTATTGGATTTAACGTTAAGTACTTGAGAAAATCTTTTGCTGAGTTTTCCGCGAACGGGCTTGGAGCAGATTTTGGACTTGTATATATCCCAACAGAACGAATACGACTGGGATTAAATTTTAAGGATATCACTGGATCATTTCTTCTCTGGAACACGGGAACAAAAGAATTTATCTATCCAAAACTGAGAACAGGTATTACTGTTATTGCAAATTTCTTTTTTATCACTGAATCCCAGGTTAACCTCTCAATGGATACAGAGATACGGGGAGACCACAGGTTAATATCATCTCAACTATCTTTCAAGAAAATAAATGCTGATTTCTATTGGGGATTGGAATACTGGTTTAAGGATATTGTAGCAGTGAGGATTGGCTCCGATAGGGGTGCATTTTCATCAGGACTTGGTTTGTCTTATAAAGGAATAAATATTGATTATGCTGTACTAACTAATGAACAATTAAATAATTCACAGAGACTCTCTGGTTCTATTACTTTTTAAAAACAAGAGCTTCTGGGTTAGGTTTTGATAATTTCCCGAAACAAAAATTCAATCCTATACACTTTTTTGTGTTATGTATAATATGAAAAAGACAATCAGATTCATTCTCATCTTTCTTCTGCTTAGCATTTGCGAGATTTCTTCTCAGGTAATTATTTTCTATACACCAGATTGTGAAGAATGTTATACAATTCTTACCGATTCCCTTTTTGAACATTTAAATATTAAAGACATTGCATATTACAACATAAATAATATTCCCAATTATGAAATGCTTCTGTTGGTTGAGCAAATCTATCGAGTAAGAAGCGATGATTTTCCTATAATTGTTTCAGGAAAAAAACTTTTCGCGGGAGAAGAAATCATCCCAAACTTAGCAGAAATTAAAAGAGGAGCAGATAAACTATCACTGCCCGATTCCCTCATTATGCGAGGAATATCCGAAGAGAATCCCTACTGGGAAGACGAAATCATTACCGAACCATATGAAGAGTTGTCAAAAGATAAAACTTATATTGCTTTCTTCACAAAGGCAGCTTGTGAAAAGTGCGACAGGACAGAAAAGATGCTTCGATACTTACAGAAAAAATATCCTTTCCTTACAATCAAAACGTATGATGTACTTAATAGAGATAATCAAGTCATACAGGAAGCTACGTCAATTTCATTTAATGTCCCGGATAACAAAAGGCTTATCGCACCCACCATTTTCATCTGTGATACATTTCTTATTGAAAACGAAATAACAGAATACACTATAGAGAAGATAATTTCAAAAAATAAGAATAAAAAATACTTACCTCCCTGGGAGAAAGGTAGTAAAAATAATGATGTAGTAAGTTCTAAAATCGCTGAACGGTTCAAGAATTTCGGATCACTTGTTGTTTTCATAGCAGGTCTGGTTGATGGAGTTAATCCCTGTGCATTCGCTACAATTGTATTCTTCCTCTCTTTTATGACAATCATCGGAAGAACAAGGAAAGAAATTCTGATTACTGGAATAACCTTCGTTTTCGTTGTCTTCATCGTATATCTCTGTATTGGGATCTTTCTTTACAGAATCATTGGCCTTGAATTTTTAAACCCTGTACGCTATATACTGTATTATGCAATAGCTGCTTTAGCATTTGCCCTTGCAATTATAAGTATAATTGACGCCGTTATGCTTGCAAAAGGAAAACCGGAAAAATCAATTTTACGGCTTCCAAAAGTTGTAAAGAGAAGAATTGAAAGGACCATTGTAAAAGAATCAAAACTTAGAAATTATGTTGTAAGTGCTTTTATCTCTGCACTTATTGTTTCATTTCTCGAATTTTCCTGCACAGGACAGGTTTATATACCAACAATATTTTTCGTGTCTGGAATATCTGGTTTTCGCCTTAAAGCAATCCTGTTTCTTATTTTATATAACCTTGCCTTTATCATTCCCCTCTTTTTACTCTTTTTAATTTTTGTAATCGGCTTTTCGAGTGAGAAACTCTATTCCTTTATGAAAAAACGAGCATTCCTCCTTAAAGTCGCAACAGCAGTAATCTTCCTTGCCCTCGCTATCTCCCTCATCCTTGTAAGATAAATAAAGCTTTGGGCTTCAGGGTCAGTTTTCGGTTTGTCAATATCAAATTATCAAAGCCTGACCCCGGATTTTTTGCTTGACATTAACTATCATCATCTATATAATCCCGCAATAATTATTATAATTAACATTCATTAGAAAGGAAGGTTGTTGTATGATTTCAAGAGTAAGATCTTCTGCTGTGCTTGGCATAGATGCCTACATTGTTGATGTGGAAACGGATGTCTCAAGAGGAATTCCAAGTTTCAGTATCGTAGGGCTTCCGAAAGGGGCGGTAAAGGAATCAAGAGAACGGGTAGAAACAGTTGTGAAAAATATGGGGTTTTCCTTCCCACCTCGGAGGATTACAATAAATCTTGCTCCTGCAGATGTCCAGAAAGAAGGAGCTGCATTTGACTTACCAATTGCAGTAGGAATCCTTGCATCAACCGGACAGATAAATCCACAGCAACTCGCAGATACAGCTGTTCTTGGAGAACTCTCACTTCTCGGAACGGTAAAACCAGTAAAAGGTGTTCTACCTATCTCGGTTGCAATAAAGCAGAACAATTTACGCAGACTCCTTGTTCCTGAATTAAATGCTGCCGAAGCTGCAATAGTTGACGGAGTTGAGGTCATTCCAATAAAAAATATTAATGAAGCAGTCCGCTATCTTAACAATGAAATTAAAATTGAACCTTATACTGTTGATGTAAATGAGATATTCGATAAGGTTTCTCTGTACGGAATGGATTTTCAGGAAGTAAAGGGACAGGCACATGGTAAGAGAGCACTTGAGGTTGCTGCAGCAGGAGGACACAATGTTTTGATGATAGGGTCACCAGGTTCAGGAAAGACAATGCTTGCCAAGAGACTCCCCACTATTCTTCCAAAACTCAGTATTGAAGAAGCGCTTGAGACAACAAAAATTCACAGTGTTTGCGGTCTCATGCCGCCCGATAGTGCACTTATTGGAATACGACCATTCAGGTCACCACACCACACCATCTCTGACGCCGGTCATATTGGTGGTGGAAGACCTCCAAAACCAGGTGAAGTTAGCCTCGCTCACAATGGTGTTCTCTTTCTTGACGAACTTCCCGAATTCAACCGACGAGTTCTCGAGGTGATGAGACAACCACTTGAAGATGGACAGGTAACAATATCACGCGCAGCAATTACCCTTACCTTTCCTTCGCGATTCATGCTCATTGCAGCAATGAACCCATGTCCCTGCGGTTGGTTTGGAGACCCATTCCATGAATGCACCTGTACACCTGGTATTATAGAAAGGTATATGTCAAAAATATCAGGTCCTTTACTTGATAGGATAGATATTCATATTGAGGTTCCTCGCCTTACTTCCGATGAGCTCGAGCAAAAGAAAAGCGGGGAGAACTCAGAAACAATCCGCAAAAGGGTTAACCAATCACGTAACAGACAGATAAAAAGATACAAAGACAGGGATGATATATACTGTAATGCGCATTTAAGACCAAAGGATGTAAGAAAATTCTGTTCCCTTGATTCTGAATCTAAAAATTTACTCCATCTTGCAGTAGAAAAATTTGGGCTATCTGCACGCGCATATGATAGAATACTCAAAGTAGCACGAACAATCGCAGATATTGACGATTCGGAAGATATAAGACCTGTGCATATATCAGAAGCAATACAGTACCGAAGCCTCGATAGAAAATTCTGGCTCCACGCGTAAAATGCAGCCACGGATGAACACGGATAATCTTTCACCGCAAAGTCATCGACACTGAGTAATTGTTTTTTATCATACATGCTCAGACCGAAGTGTTCGCAAAGAAAACATTAAATTGTGTATGCCACACCACCTCCCCAAGGAAGGCAACTACAGAGGACACAGAAAAACGCAGATAAAAATTATAATTGTATATTGATTGTTATTTGTCGTAAAATAAACGTTTCACTGTAATCAAACGCTACGCTGTAAACAAACGCTGTCGCTGTAAACTAACGGCTTCGCCTGTACAACAAACCCCGTAGAACGGGGCAGGCGCACTTGCGTGCTGTAATTGAATCCCCCTCAATCCCCCTTTTTCAAAGGGGGACGTATTAGCAAACACCGATATTGCTTTCCTTCGCTGGAGTTTATCAGAAGACAGAGGACAGATAAAGGATGAAGTATCAAGTGGCAAGTTGCAAGTAACAAGTTAAAAGGATAAAGGAACATAAGAACACAAGCGGACAAGGCACAGGAGCACAAGAAGGGAGTATGACGGAGGACAGAGGGCATAATGATTGTGAAACGGGAAAGAATTGTTCCTTCGGAACGGTATGATTTCTTCGACAAGCTCAGAACGGTGATTGGCTCTTCGCAAACTCAGAGCGGAGATTGGCTCTTCGTAAACTCAGAGCGGTAAAACATGCGCTTCACTGTAACTTTTCACCCTCATCTTAGTCTTCTCCCATTAAGGGAGAAGAAACCTATTAGATTGCTTCATAAGAGAATATGAAAGTGTATT
>JAGMEZ010000118.1 GCA_023127905.1 Caldifarciminota bacterium | reverse complement strand
CTTGTCCCCAACAACATATTTACTTGTTTTGAAGAATCAGTTCAGCAGTGAGGAAGAGAAGGGATAGGATGATGAAGATTGGAAAAAGGTCAATCCATCGTTTTCTGGATGTTGAGATCTCTTTTACCTGTTCAGATTTTCTTATATCTGGAAGTATGAGTTTTAGTTCCTCAAATGAAATCTTATCGAGACTTGATTCCTCCGTTTTCACATTAACAGCAACTGGTATTGTCTCTCCAGGCTGTGGGATAAATTTATAAATGCCAGGAAGGTTTGAATCTCTTAATATATACTCGTTCCTTGTTGCAGATAAAATAGCTGATTTTTTCCCTTCGTCAGGGAGAATAAAAAAAGGTGATTTTCCTTCTTTTTCGATAGAAATCCTGATGGGGTCACCTATTTTATACTCAGGATTTTTTTCGCGCTTTGCAGAAAGATAAAAGGTTAATCTATATATAAGTGGAACAAATATAGCTTTAAGGGGCAGTTGTGTCCATTCAGAGTCAAAGGCAAATGGGATTAATACGATTTTCCCGCCGTTGATATTTCCTTCAAGCATTAAAGGGTCGCCACTTTTACTTTCTATAACAGTCTTTAAGTTTGACTTGATAGAGAAGTATTGATAAAATTTAGTGTCGTAAAGATTTTTCAATCCTTTATTCTTGAAATCTGAAAGGGGTTTAAAGCCTGTATCCACTGTTTTGATAGTGAAGAAGCCCTTTTTTGTATGATTTTTCTTAACGATTTGAATACCTTCAAGTATAGTTTTATTCTCCTCACCACTGAATTCATTTCCCATAACACATAAAACCCCACCCCCTTTAGCAAGAAAATCAAGAGTTCTTGCTTTAATGTAAGTGTCTATTTTTGTATTGTAAAGAATAAGGAGATCGTACTGAGATGGATTTGTTTTTGAAAGCTCGGATGGTTTAATAATTGTAAGTTTTATGGGTGTTTCTATTCCCGGACTTAATGCAGTTGAAAGATATCCGAACTCATCCTGCATTCCGACGAGAAGCACATTCAGATTTTTTGGTATGTGGAAAGTGAAATAGAAGTTGTTATCCAGTTTTAAAGAATCACCACTCGTTCGGAAAAAGCCAGTTTTGTAACCTGATTCCCCTGATTCAATGTCAAAGAAAATTTCCCTTTTTTCTTTTGAGCTTTTTTTAACACCTTTCATTACTCCATCCATAAAGAGTTCGATAAGATTGTTGCTATTTTCATAAAGTTCCATTTCAGTATAAATTTTTAATCTTAGACCGGGAAGAGGGAAAGGGGGTTCAATCCTCCAATTGGAGAAGTAGAGGTTCTTTTTACTTCCTTCAATACATGATATATA
>JAGMEZ010000117.1 GCA_023127905.1 Caldifarciminota bacterium | reverse complement strand
GTAACTATTGCCCAGAATGGACCAAGACCACCGTAAAACTTGCCACCTTCATTGAATGAGATATTAAGATGTTTTACTATAAAGAAACTTCCAATAACCATCAGGATAGTGCTTATATAAACACCTGCATTAAGTGAATTTTGGGGATTTCTCACAGGTAGCATTCTAATAGCCAAAATACCTATAATCGAGCATATTATTCCTAATGAAGCAATGTACAGGGGAAGCTCTACCAGGTTACTACCTATAAATGTAAAAGCTATTCCAATCGCAACACATGCAATTATTGATTCCACATAGGATTCTAAAAGGTCTGCACCAAGACCAGCTATATCACCAACATTATCACCTACATTGTCTGCGATAACAGCAGCATTTCTGGGGTCATCTTCAGGTATACCCTTTTCAACCTTTCCTACAAGGTCTGCACCCATATCGGCAGCCTTTGTAAATATTCCTCCTCCAGCACGTGCGAAAAGTGCAAGAAGGGAAGCACCCATTGCGTATCCAGTGATAATTAAAGGATTACCTCTAAATATCGAGTATACAATAACAAAACCAAGTAACCCAATACCAACTATTGAAAGACCTGTTACAGCTCCTGCTGAAAAAGAAATCAAAAGTGCTGGCTTTAAACCTGACATTGCAGCATATGTTGTTCTTGTGTTTGCACGCGTTCCTATCCACATAGCAATATACCCGGCTAATGCAGAAAAAAGAACACCAATAAGGAATGAAATCGCAGTTCTCCAATCAAGACCTATATCTGAAAAAATTCCACTCAATGCGAAAACAATCATTACAATAATCACTACAAAAGAAACATAAAGATACTCTTTTCTAAGGAATACCTGAGCACCTGTCTGAATAGCCCTTGATATTTTTATCATCAGTTCATTGCCCTGCTTTCTTCTCAAGATATAAAGCGAGAGGAGAAAAACCGTAAAGATTGCAATAATTGACGAAAAAAGAGATATATAGATTCCGTTCATGAGACCTTTCTATTTGTGATATTCATAGCTTTTTCGATCCCTTCATCACACCAGACTTTTATACAATCAACAGCACTATTAATTACCCCAGGGATTTGTTCTCTCTCTTCTGTTGAAAAATTGAGAAGAACGTATTCGCTAAGAGGTAAATCATTCCTGGCTTTATCGATACCAATCCTTAACCGAGGAAAATCCTCTGAGGATAGATGGTAGATAACAGAAGCAAGCCCTTTATGACCACCATCCGAACCACTCTCTCTTAACCGAAGATTTCCAAAAGGTAGATTTACATCATCAAGAACAACAAGGAGGTTCTCAAGTTCAACTTTGAAGAATTGCCTTGCATTACAAACAGGAATACCTGAAAGATTCATAAATTTCAGCGGTTTGATCAGTATTATAGTTTGATCCTTATATGAGAACTTCCCAAAAAGGTATTCTCCTTTTCCTGGATTAAGCGATATTTTCTCATCTTCCATTATTCTATTAATAACCTTATATCCTACATTATGCCTACTCCACGAATAGGTGTCACCCGGGTTTCCAAGTCCACAAACAAGCTTATTCCCTGAAGATATTATTCCCTCCCCTCTTTCTTCTTATCCTTCTCTTCCTTTTCTTCTTTCTCTACTTTTTTCTCTTCCCCTTCAGCTACAACCTCTTCTTCTGGTAACACTTCTTCAAGAACTGGTTTAACCTCCTCAACAACCCGTGGAGTGACAACATGAAATACTGTCCTTTCTGGATTATCATCCAGTTCAGCATCGCCTATATCAATATCTTTCATATGAATGGATTCTCCTATTTTCAATTGAGATACATCTACGACAAAGACAGAAGATATTAAAGAAGGCAGAACTTTTATCCTCATTTCATGAGTAACCTGTTCCAGTATACCACCTTCCTTTTCGCCTATTGGTATTCCTGATGCTTTAACAGGTACATCGACGGTAATCTTTTCGCCCTTATGAAGATGGTGAAAATCAATATGTAAAACTATATCTGTAATTGGATGTCGTTGCACAGTTTTTATAATAGACCAAAATGTTTCCTTCCCTTTGATTTCAAGATTTACAACGCCAATTCCATATGGGTTTTTCTTTTCTAACTCTTCAAAATCTTTTACAAGAACAGTTGCAGCTAAAGCTTGTTCTCCGTGTCCATAAATAATACAAGGAATTTCTCCATCTCTCCTCAATTTCTTTGCAAATCCTTTTCCCTTTCCTTCCCTCAATTTTGCTTTCAGTTTTAATTCTTTCATTTAACCTCCGTATCAAACGAAAAGCGAGCTAACTGATTGTTCTTCATGTATTCTACTTATTGCTTCACCGAGAAGTTTAGCAACAGATAGAATAGTAATCATATCAATCTTTTTGTCTCCCAATGGAATAGTGTCAGTTACGACAAGCTCCTTTATTGAAGAATTGCGTAATCTATCCAAAGAATCACCTGATAGAACAGGATGAGTACAGCTTACAAAAATATCTTTTGCGCCGCTCTCGTGCAGAGCAAAACTTGCTCCGGCAATGGTTCCTGCTGTATCTATAATATCATCTATAATAATGACATCTTTCCCCTTTACTTCTCCTATAATGTTTAACACACTGGCTTTATTTGGTGCAGGACGCCTTTTATCAACGATTGCAATCGGAAGATTACCTAACCTCTTTGCGATAGCCCTTGACCTGTTTACACTTCCTGGATCGGGTGAGACAATTATAAAGTTTGAAAGATCAAATTGTTTAAAATATTCTATGATAATAGGCGCTGCATAAAGATGGTCAAAGGGAATATTAAAGAAACCCTGAATCTGCTCTACATGTAAGTCCATTCCCAGTACCCTCTGTGCACCTGCAATTGTAATTAAATCTGCTATTAGTTTTGCGGTAATGGGAACTCGAGGTTCATCTTTTTTATCCTGTCTTGCATACCCAAAATACGGTGTAACAGCAGTAATTCTTCGTGCAGACGCTCTCTTCGCTGCATCGATAATAATTAACAATTCTAATAGATTCTCTGCAGGGGGATTTGTTGATTGTATAATAAAAACATCCTTCCCTCTTATATTTTCCCCAATTTTTACCCGAATCTCTCCATCAGAAAATCTCAAGGTATCAATCTTTCCCTCTTCAATATCGAGGTTGGAGCATATACTCCTCACAAGTTCAGGGTTTGAAGCACCTGAAAAAACTTTTAAATTATCTTTCATTTCTCAATTACCTTCTGGGGTGGGAGGATTCGAACCTCCGCATGTCCGCTCCAAAGGCGGATGGCTTTCCACTTGCCTACACCCCAAAAAAATTTATTTTCTTATGCCTCTCCTTCGATCTGATCCCGTCTTGTAATTTTTATATCATCAGTGGGCAGTCCCTGTTTTGAAAGTTCACTTTTATACTCTTCCAGAATAATGTTTTCTATTTTTTCTCTTGTCTCATTGTTTATCGGATGGGCAATATCCCTGTATGTTCCATCTTTTCCCTTTCTGGATGGCATAGAAATAAAGAATCCGTTTACACCTTCTATTATTTTCAACCCTCGGATAACAAAGCAGTCATCTAATGTTATATTTGCGAAAGCTTTCAGCTTTGGCTCATCTCTTAGTGTAATTCTGACTTCTGTAATTTCCATTCTTGTTCCTCCTTACTCTTTAAAAGTAAATTTTGGAATTTCAGATGACTTGATTGAAAATGCTTTCCTTACCCAGTAGCCTTTCTTAGTAAGATGAGCAAGAGCACTATCTGTCGTCTTTTTGTCATAAAAAATTCCATAGACTGATGACCCACTCCCTGAAAGGGAGACGGAAGCTGCCCCATTCTGGATGAGCAACTGCCTTATCATTTTAAGTTCCGGATACTCTCTAAGCATCACCTCCTCAAAATCATTTGCTAACAACTTTCCAATATCCACAGTACATCCGGCATTAAAATTATAACTTAAAACTCTAATATAATTTTCACTCTTTGTCAAGAACTTTATTTGTTCATAAGCGCATTTTGTATCAACGCTAAATCCAGGGAAAACAATGAGGTAATTAAAAAAAGGTTCTCTTTGAATTGGTTCAACTTTCTCTCCTCTTCCAGAAACAAAAGCTATTCCACCATAAGTAAAAAAGGGAACATCCGATCCTACAGCAAGCGCCATACTTTCCATTTCTTTTTTGCTCACATTGAGCGAAAACAAAAGTTCTAATCCCAACAAAACAGAAGCTGCATCTGAACTTCCACCTCCAAGTCCAGCACCAATCGGAATATTTTTCTCTATATGGATCGAGACACCACCCTTTTTACATTTTCTCTCCAAAAAAATCTTTGCAGCCTTATAGCAGAGATTTGTTTCGTCGCAGGGAAGATTAGGGTTGTTAGACATTATCATAATTGACTGATCATTAGGGGATATATTGAGTTGGTCAAAAAGCGACACCGTTTGCATAATTGTCTCTATATTATGGTATCCATCTTTTCTCTTTTCGAGAATTTTTAACCCAAGATTAACCTTTGCAAATGCTTTAATGGATATACTCTTCACCTGCTAACTGCCTTTTCAAGAATTGATGCAAGTATATGACCTATCAAAATATGTGCTTCCTGTATTCTTGGTGTATCGTCTGAAGGAACCATTATTGATAAATCTGCCATATCAGATAACATTGTTCCCCCTTTCCCGGTCATTACAATCACCCTGACATCTCGTTCCTTAGCTGATTTTACAGCATTAATTACATTCACTGAATTACCGCTAGTTGATATGGCAATAAGAACATCACCCGTACTTGCATAGACCTCTATTTGTTTTGAAAAGACATTCTCGTATCCAAAATCATTAGAGAGCGCTGTTAATGTTGAAACGTTTGAAGCAAGGGCAACTGCAGGAACCGATATGCTCTTCTTTCTAATTCTTCCTACAAACTCAGAGGCGATATGCTGACAGTCTGAAGCGCTTCCGCCATTACCACAAAGAAAAATTCTTTTATCCTCACCAACTGCTTCTATCAATATTTCTGCAGCCTCCTCAATGTCATCAATACATTCAGATAGCAAAAGCCTCTTTATATTCAAACTCTCTTCGACATCTCTTTTTATTTCATCTTTGTAACTCACTGTCCTCTCCTTTTGCGCGAAACAAGTTTCGCTAATCCTTTTTTATTGGAGTAGCAGAGCTTACTCTGAGTTTCTTGCAACTGTTTAGCTTAAAAATTTAACATTTAATTCACCTGCAATTTAACCTCTATCAACAAATAACTATCAATAACTACGAATACACTATCAATACACAATTATTCT
>JAGMEZ010000116.1 GCA_023127905.1 Caldifarciminota bacterium | reverse complement strand
GAGGTGGTATCGGAGGAATGCTCGGAGGTGGAACTCTTTCAAGGATGCTTCCTGGGATGGCTACCCTTTCGGACCTCTTTGCGAAAGAGTTAAAAAGTAGAAGGATAATGACAGAAGTACTAAAGAAGAATGACCTATTAAATATTTATAAAGCAAAATTAGTAACGGATGGATTAAAGAAATTACAAAGTTGTACTACTGTTGAGGTGACTCCTGAGGGTATAATTACTATCTCTGTAACAGAGAAAACCCCGGAACTTGCTTCACAAATAGCAAACTCTTTTGTAGAAGAACTTGATAAATTCAATCGGGATGTTAATATGACTGTTGGTAAGAAAAATAGGCTTTTTCTCGAAAAGAGATTAGAAACAGTAAAAAAGGATCTGCAGGCAGCGGAAGAATCCTTAAAAGACTTTCAGGAACGACATAAGACGGTTTCAATTTCAGACGAGATGTTTGCTGCGATTGAAGTAGTCTCTAATATAAAGGCTCAGATTATGGCAAATGAGGTTCAACTTGGAATACTTTATAAATATAGTTTGAAAAACAATCCAGAGATAATTCGATTACAAAATAAAATTGCCCAACTGAAAAGAAAAGAGAGGGAAATTGAAGCGATAGGAAAGGGCAAAGATGGGTTCGGAGCTGGTTTTTCCATACCATTCGCAAAACTTCCCGATGTTTTACTTGATCTTGCAAGGAGAAAAAGAGATTTACTGATTCAAGAGACTCTTTACGAGTTAATTACACAACAGTACGAACAGGCAAAGATAATGGAGGTGAGGGATACCCCGACAGTTCAGGTTCTTGACAGGGCAACCCCCCCCGAAAAAAGAAGTTTCCCGAAAAGAAGAAAGATGGTAATGGTTGCATTTATTTTTAGCTTCTTTGTAGGTATAGGACTTTCATTTCTGTTTGAATACATTGAAAAAATAGCTGAAAAAAAAGAGGGCGAGGAATGGCGAAAAATGGGAATAGAGATAAAGGAAGATTTTGATGCAATAAGAAGAAAAATAAAAAGGTCGAGAAATTGAGCAAGATAGATGATAGAATAAAAATTGATAGCAAAAATTCCATTATAAGGATTGTTAGGAATGGTTATATAGGATTTTCTTCCCTTAAAAAATACGTGAACAATTTTGATGTTAATTCTGGTAAAATTTAATTCTCTAATTTTCTGAATTAGGAAGAAGATATTCGTAGTTTTAATACCTATGCAAAACTTTTATTTATACCTTATGTTCACTATCAAGGTTGATTATTCTAAATATTACCAAAGGTATAAAAAAGTTAATACTGGAAAAGATCTAGGTGTGGAAAAATTTTGAGAACTGCACAGCGTTTTGTTAAAAATCTTTTCTCCCTTTCTGTTGCACA
>JAGMEZ010000115.1 GCA_023127905.1 Caldifarciminota bacterium | reverse complement strand
GTGATATTTACTGTTTTTTCTTCCCCTGGCTCCTGGACCTGGGGATAGTCTCGTGTGATTGTAGCAGGCCAGATGGTCTTTCCCCCAATTTGCCTGACTTCTACATACACTAAGGCCGTTGTTTTTGTAGGATTGTTAACCGGGAAACTAATCACTCCGGGAGAAGACACGTGGAGGACATCCGCATTTTCCTGACCCTTGTTATTGTCAAGATTCTCATCCCATGGGTGATGTATGGTGACCCACAGGCACGTATGACCGGTGCGAGAGGGAGTCCAAACAGCCTCGGCTGTCGCTGTTCCGCTCACAGTTCCTGTCGTTGCAGGCACCGTAACTGTGTCAGTGCCAATTGGATTCCAAGTCCTTTGCCCCGCACCCCATAAAGCCCACTCAAAAGTCACGTCTGTATCCACAGCATCTGCTGTTGCGTTATTATAAATGGTAGCTCTGATGGTGTACCTTTTCCCTGCTTCAAGGTCATTTGAACTTACGCGGTCTCCGTGGTCATCAAAAAGCTCGATGCATGGATTATTCCAAATCGGGTCTCCATCGCCAGGATTAAGATACCACGTTGAAGAATCCCACTGACAGTAAATGTATGGATCGGGCAGTGGTTGAGCGGGTAGTCGCCGAAACAGTGCAATCGCCGTCCGACCAGAAGGCCCCACTGCGACCACGTTGACATGCCCTTCCGCACCGCTGGGAACGGGATAGTCTGATTTGGTAAAGCTCCCACCACCCGCTGTAGCAGTTGTGGGTGTGCCACTGAAATCAATGTTGACTGTTCCACCATCGTCAAAATCGTTTCCCGTAATATTAACTAAAATTCCTGGAGGACCCTGCACAGGATCTACTGTGAGACTCGCTCCGTCACTGGTGACGGTAATGATTTCTTCATAGGGTCGGTAGTTATGCTTCGTGACGGTAATGTTCATTTGCCCACCAAAAGAGGGTATGATGTCAAAGAATGCCTGTCCCGCTGTATCAGTATACGCAGATTCGTGTATGTCATTCTCTTTCCGCAGACATACCCTAGCGTGATGGACCGAAACGCCCACACTATCGTTCACTGTTACTACGAACTCCTGATATCCCCCTGAGCCAATGGTGGTTGGATAAGTCACATCCAACGCTTCGGGCTGGGCTGTCCATAAAGGCAGCTCAGGATCGCCAAAGAGATGGAAAAGCTCAAATGTAAGCATGGTATGAGCACCAGCATATCCATATTCATTTGCCATGTACACTTTACCATAGGTTAACACCTGACCAAGACTGAACAAGCCACCGGACGCAAAAGCGGGATCGAAGCCTGGCCATGTCGCATCAATGAATCCTTTGGCAAGCTCATCATTATATCCACTTTTACTGTTACGAGTAGCGCCAATAGCGGCGATTGCCCCTCTATTTTGCTGTCTGGTAAATTCTTCACAGAAACACTCGAAGTTTCTGGTCAAACTCGGATCATTTAGTTGATCAATTTCACCATCAAACCAGCCGCATTGACATTCCGCGCTGATAACGACGGGTAACTGATCTCCGTTTGTTAACCCAGCAATATCTCCTGTGTCATAAGGGGGATCACCCCAGCCATCAAGCCAGCCCCACCATTGTCCATCAGGTGCAGGTAAATGATTCCAGAAGTTCCTGGATATCCCATGGTCCCTGTGATAGACAAGGAATCGGCCACCATTGATGGCGTTGGTAATATCGAGAGTCCCACCATTCCAGGCAAACCCGGGTCTTAACAAATCGGCTGGTAGTGGATCCCCGTCGTCCCAGGAATTATAGTCACCAGGAGCAGGGCTGTAATTTGTGGGATTTACAGCAGCCTCAGCCGTATAGATTCTGTCAACAGTGTAACCCTGTGTCAGTAAATAGTTTCGAATTTCCTCGGAAGTCAAAACGAACCGTCTGTCTTCAAATCCATCCCGACGGGTCACCCACATATTCCATGGAGGACCAACCCATACATCATCATCTTGAAAGTATGCACAAGCGGATGCATTGGAGTAGAAATCGGCATCGGCGGGGGGATTGCGTTCATAATCCAAGATCTTATTGATGATAGTGGTGGCCTGTGCGGCGGTATCCACTGAGAGTCTGCCTACATAGATATCTGGGAAATAGTCGGTTCCATCAACAGTGGCATAATATAGGTCTGTCGCGGTATCAAATCCACCATGCATATCACTTGGATGAGGATTTCTATAGTGCGTGGGAATAAAATCCGAGTCTCCAACCAATAATACGTAACTCGGTGCAGGGTTCCATGTATCATAAGCGTCTTTAATGTAATCCGCGATGTCATCGGCGGTGGGTCCGGAAGGCGCGATTTCTGATGTATTTACTATCTTCGTCGTTAGCCCTTTCTTCTCCTTCCAGTCTGCCAAAGGTAAAACTTCTTGGAAGAAATTATCATGAGTAATGATCAGGTACTC
>JAGMEZ010000114.1 GCA_023127905.1 Caldifarciminota bacterium | reverse complement strand
CCCGAAGATCCCAAACGAACACCTGCCTCCATATGACTCCTTATAGACATTGTTATGAAACAAATAAACTGTTTGTGGAAAAATTAGGATCACTGGTTAAATTCACTCCAAGTTTTCGCAAACCCTCCTCATCTCCTGGTGTAGGTATATGAGTCATATGTATTTCACAACCCTTTAATTCTCCTAATTTTTCTAATGCCAGCTGAGCAGTAGGGTTGGTAGTTGCACTGATACTCAAAGCAATAAGGGTTTCCTCCAAATCAAGACTTGTCGATTTTTTATTTAAGATATATTTATCTAAATTTGCAATCGATTCGATTATTGTTGGAGACAATATGTGTATTTTGTCAGGGATATCTGCCACACTTTTTACCGCATTGAGTATCAAACTTGATGCAGCATGCATATATATAGAATTTTTACCTGTAATTATTAATCCATCACGAAGCTGGATAGCTGCACCGCAGAAGATTCCCTCGTTACCTTTACCTTTTTCCTTAGCTTCAACTGCAGCACGACGTGCTGGCTCAACCACAACACGATTTTCTGGTTTAGCGTTCAGATTATCCATCAACAACTCAACTCGCTGTACAGTCTCTTTTTCCACAAATCCCATTACATATTCACACTTGTAACGAAAATATCTTCGTATTATTTCTTGTTTTGCTGCCTGTTGTACAACTGTATCGTCAACAATAGCAAATCCTGCTCGGTTAACTCCCATATCAGTAGGTGACTTGTAACAAGATTTACCTACAATCTTCTCTATTATCCGTTTTAACACAGGAAATACTTCCACATCTCGGTTATAGTTGACTGCAGTTTCACCATACGCTTCTAAGTGGAATGGATCGATCACATTAAAGTCGCCGATATCAGCCGTAGCTGCTTCATATGCTACATTAATAGGATGCTTTAGAGAGATGTTCCAGATAGGAAAGGTTTCAAATTTTGCATAACCTGACTTTGATCCCCGTCGGTAGTCATGGTACAGTTGAGAAAGGCATGTAGCTAATTTTCCACTTCCCGGACCAGGTCCGGTAACAATCACTAAAGGTTTGTCGGTTTCAATATATTTGTTAGCACCATAACCCTCATCGCTAACAACTGTATCAACATCCGTAGGATATCCTTTCGTGTAGCGGTGGGTATAAACCTTTACACCTCGACGTTCTAATTTATTCCTAAATATTATAGCAGCCGGTTGATTGTCAAAGCGGGTAATAATAACAGCTGTGACAGACAAACCCCAATCGTTTAAATCATCTATTAACCTTAAAGTATCCACATCGTAAGTGATACCGAAATCAGCTCTTACTTTTTTGCGTTCGATATCTCCTGCATATATACATAATAAAATATTGGCTTTCTCCTTTAGCTGCTGCAACAACTCCATTTTTACACTGGGATGAAATCCAGGTAAAACTCTTGATGCATGGTAATCAAAAACCAGTTTACCACCAAATTCCAGGTATAGCTTATTGTTAAACTGAGCCACGCGGTCAAGAATCGCTTCAGTTTGTTCCTTTAGATATTTTTCGTTATCAAAACCTATCTTTGCCATATTTATCTTTTCTAAACCTTTGCAGCTTTTTGAATGAATATATAACATAAGATAATAGAATTGTCAAAAGATATTACTCCCTCTTGAAATTTTCTTGACATTTATGACTTAGGGTGTTAGATTGTGGGAGGTTATTAAAATGATTATAAATGTAGCAGTTATCACGGTAAGCGACAGGTCTTATAAAGGAGAGAGAGAGGACAGAAGTGGGAAGCTTCTTTCTGAGATTGTCAATGAAAAACTTGGAAATACAATCTACTATTCGGTTATTCCCGATGAGATTGATAGTATTAAAAAGGAAATTATTCATAGTGTTGATGAGTTAAAGGCGGATATTGTTATAACAACTGGTGGAACCGGGATAAGTAAAAGGGATGTAACACCTGATGCTACAGATGAATTAATCGAAAGGGAGATGCCGGGAATATCTGAAATTATCAGAATAAAAGGTTTTGAGCATACGCCAATGTCATTACTTTCTCGTTCAAAGGCTGGAATCAGGGGAAAAAGTATAATAGTTAACCTTCCGGGAAATCCGAAAGCAGTTGAGGAATCCCTTGAATACATAATTCCTGCACTTAAACATGGAATTGAAATCCTGAATGGATTGAGCAAGGAGTAGGTATTTATGGTTAAAGAGAAAAAGATGGGACTCCTCGACCATCTTGAGGAATTACGTAAAAGGATTCTCTATTCAATAGTCGCAGTTATTGTTTGTGCAATAATAGGGTATGTAGTTTCTGAGTATGTTATTGCATTTATAACCCAACCGGTTGAGAACCTGGTTTTTCTTGCCCCTACAGAGGCTTTTGTAACGAAACTTAAAGTCTCTCTTATATGTGGTCTCTTCATGGCTCTTCCAGTTATTTTTTACCATTTCTGGAGGTTTGTCAAACCAGCGTTGTATTTACATGAGCGCAAGTATCTTATGCTTGCCGTTTTTTTCTCAACGTTCTTCTTTTTTTCAGGGGTTGTTTTTGCCTTTATCGTTGTTATCCCTGTTGGTTTACGGTTTCTCCTTAGTTTCGAGACAGATAAATTGCAAGCAACGCTCTCAATCTCGAACTATATAACGTTTATTACAAAGATACTCCTTGCATTCGGTATCATCTTTCAGCTGCCTGTAGTTTCGTTCTTCCTTACAAAAATGAGAATACTGAAACCCCAATTCCTGAGGAAGAGCAGAAGAGTTGCAATTGTTTTAATTTTTATTGCGGCTGCGTTGTTAACCCCACCTGATATTTTCACCCAGCTTCTTATGGCTGGTCCGTTGATTATTCTTTTTGAAATCAGTATATGGGTCTCGGTCTTTGCATCGAGAAGTAATAGGAAAGCCGCAGAAGACATAAAGGACATCGAAGATTAATTAATATTCTCACTCCTTGAATAAACGGTACATTTACACAATAAATAACCATTAATAACGATAAATACACTAATAATAACAGCTTATTATTTTTTACAATATTTATTTGAAACCTTGAAGTATAAATTTCGTATAACTATTTGAAGAGAAAAAAAAGTTGAAAGAAGATAATTACTGGATACGGAGAGTAAAAAATGGTAAAAGAAACGATTTTAGTCCGCTTGTTAAAAGATACAAAGATTCAATATTTTACTTTATCCTTAAGATGGTGCAAAACGAAGAGGATGCAGTGGATCTAACACAGGAAAGTTTTATAAAAGCATTCAATAAAATTAGTAAATTCAAGGAGGAATACTCCTTTAAGAACTGGCTTTTTACAATCGCTTCACATCATACTATTGATTTTTTACGAAAGAAAAAGCAACTGAAAGAGACTGATTTATTAGAAATAGACATTGATAGACCATATGTTTCACCGATTGACGCAGTAATTAAGGATGAAAGGATGAAGAAGTTGTCTTGTGAGATTAATCTACTACCGGAAAATTATCGTATGGTAATTCTTCTAAAGCACAAAGAAGAATTGAAGATAGAAGAGATTTCAGAGATAATGGGTGTTCCACATGGGACAGTAAAGGTGTGGCTTCACAGGGCGAGAGAACAACTTAGGAAAAGGATGGCAAAGTAAAATGAAAAAAAGATCATATAAGGATATTGAGGATTATCTCGAAGGTGAGAAGAGATCCATTGAAGGGGATGCAATGGAGGGCGACAAAAAATTTAAGGAAACCCTTGAACTCTTTACTATGCTTAAAAGCTTGCCTGGCAAACCAGCACCCCGTGATTTCGAAAGGAATTTATATAAAAGGCTTGGAATTTCCTACGTTCCAGTATACAGGAAAGTTCTAATCCTTGCGGGTTTGAGTATTTTTTCAACCCTCGTCTATCTTACTGGACGAGCATCACTTAGGTTTGTATCTTCAAAGATAACTCTAACAACGGTATCACAATTCTTTTCTCAGGTTTATACAAAATTAGCGCAAGCAGTCAGTCTCGTTAAAGTAGGGGGACATCTGAAGGATATAGTTTTAGCCTTTACCAATCCTTGGCTATTCGTAGCTGTTGCGTTTGTATCATCTATTCTAATGTTAATGCTTATAGGTTTGTCACAGGAAGCAAAAAAGAAAACAGTACTATTGAGAAGGTTTTAACCGTTAAACAAGGTAGCCGCAGGCTTTAACCTTTAAAAGATGCAGCTGCCGAAAGAAAGGAGTAAATTTATGAGAGACTTAAAAACAGTCATTATGGTTGTTCTCATCCTCTCTATTTCCTCTTTCCTCTTTTCGCAAACTGTTACACTTGATATTATTAAGGATATTGAAATGGATACAATTGTAGATGAAAAAGAGGACAGCGCAGAGATTACCGATATAGATATTGATGTTGATATTGATAAAGATGAGCTTGTAAGAATTGGGGAGGATCTTATTATTGCTCCCGAGGACACAATACCCGGCGATGCTGTAGCAATTACTTCAAACCTTTTCGTCCACGGTTTTGTTGAAGGGGATGCTGTTTGCATTAGCGGGAATCTTTATATCACAGGAATCGTTTGCGGCGATGCTGTTTGTATAGTCGGAAATGCAGATATTGAGAGTACAGCAGTTATTAAAGGTGACCTTATTTGTATTGGAGGGACGCTTTCCCGTGATGAAGGTTCAAGTGTGGAGGGAGAGATCGTGAATCTATCGCTTCCTTTCATACGTCCTGTATTGCATCATGCTTTTAAGTACATAAGACCCGGAGATGGACCTACCTTTAAGCCCCGCTTCAGCCCTTTTGGTAGAAGAATTGTGGGGTTTTTCATGTATATCGTTAAAATCATCGCCCTTTTAGTTTTTATTTTCCTTATTCTGCTTTTCTTCAAGGGTGGTGTTGAAAAGGTTTCGAATGCAATTGAGAACCATTTCTGGAAATCTGCTCTTGCCGGCTTTATTGGTGTGTTGCTTATACTCCCTCTAACACTTCTTCTTATTGTGCTAATAATTGGTATCCCTCTTGTTCCACTGTTCTTGATAGCTGTTGTAGCTGCTATGATGTTCGGGTTTGCATGTATTACGTATACCATAGGAAAGATTGCTGCTGAGAAGAAAGGGTGGAAGGACAAATCACCGTACATCCTTGCACTTATAGGTCTCGTCGTTATTGAAATTGTTACATTTCTTGGAAACTTGATTATACTCCCTGGAGGTGGATTTGCAGTCTTCGGCGGCATAATAAAGGTAATAGGATTTGTTATAAGTTATGTTGCCTGGATAATAGGGTTTGGTGGTGTTATACTGACCCGATTTGGCACAAGAAAATTCGGAGAATAACTGTATTGTAGTCTCTGTAACTATTGTAGGGGCGGACCTGTGTGTCCGC
>JAGMEZ010000113.1 GCA_023127905.1 Caldifarciminota bacterium | reverse complement strand
TCTGGAGTCTTTACGTTAACGGAAAAAGAGAATTACCTGCAAAGAACGAGGAAGGAATGTTTATGATACCACTTGCTCGGTCACAAATTGTTAATGAAACCATTTCCACCTTTGATGTAGAGATACTTTACTATTATAAGCTTAACAGATTTTCACTCACAGGGTCAAAGCGATTAGAATTTCCCACAGCTGACGTGGTTATAAGCAAAATGTTATGGTCTTGCTACCTTCCTGAGGATTTTCGATTCATCCATTTTGGTGGGAATGTTGAGAAAGAGAAGATAGCTACTGGTATTCGTCCTCTCTTAGGTAAAGGTCGTGTCTTCACTTATGACGAGATTAATGGATATAATAAGGCATTGCAGAATTGGGAAAGTCCTGATAAGCAAGCTGCAAATAGAGATATAAAAAGGAAGCAAGAAATACTCAAGAGCGAGTTCAGAACAAGTTCATTAAATGAACCCGAATCTTTTCACAGGCAGTTGAGAGAAGAAATTGATTTTGCTGCAAATATTCAAAAAGAGCAACAACAGGGCGTTATCATAAGTGGGACAGGAGGTATGGCGCTGCTCAAAATTGAAGTACCTACCTCAGGGCAGCTTTATCGGTTCGCAAAAACCATCATAGAGGGCGAAGAACTTTATATGGATTTCCAATATATTAGAGGATGGTTAAGCACGATTTTCAGGATTCTCCTCCTTCTCATCATTGTTTTCATCATATACCTACTTCGATTAAGGATTAAAAATGCATATCTAAAGATTAAAGAATGGGCTACATACCACAAAGAGTTCTTGGATAAAGTTGTTTCTCCTGCTGGAGTCAGATTTATTCTTTTCATCGGTGCTGTAATTTTCTGGTTCCTATCAAAGTTTCTCTTCGTTGTCTTTGTGCTTCTTTTCCTGATTACTTGCATTAAACCAGAATGGATATTCCGACATAAAAAGAAAATAATAGAAAAAGAGACACCACCTAAGACATAAGGAGATGTATGCATAACATGATAAATTTATTTCTGTGAGGGAAAAGTGAATATGAAAAATAAAACCAAAAAGTATTTCTGGATAGGGCTGTGCTGCCTTATTGTATCTTGTATTTTATCGGGTTCTCTCCTGCAGGCAGACAATGATGCAGACAAGAAAAAATCGAGCATAACAATGGATTGGGAGGAATTTCAGAAAATTCTGAAACTTGATAAAGATGAAATAAAACTCTCATGGGATGAATTTACAAAACTCTTATCAATGACGGGTTCTCGCGTAAAACCTGAATATAAGGTGGAAGGTGGCAATGTTATTTTAACCAGAGAACAATTCAAAAAACTTATCGATCAGATGAAACCACCCAGACGAGTTTACCTTGAACCTCCATGTGATTATTTAATAAGGAAAGCAAATTACAATGGAGTTGTTGCTAATAAGAGTACACAATTCATCGCCATTTTAGACATAGAAATTTTCAAAAAGGATAAGAAAACCTATTTGAAGATACCTCTATTCCGTGA
>JAGMEZ010000112.1 GCA_023127905.1 Caldifarciminota bacterium | reverse complement strand
ATACTATTAGTTCCCCGTCTCTCCTACACTCCGTTTCTCCGATACGCAATCTTATGCTTTTGCAAATAGAGTGTCTGTCCCCGATTGTCAATGGAACTATTCGGCATTCTATTGAACTTTGGTTAATATTCCTTCCCGGATGATGACAGTGTTAGTTTTTGGATTTTTCGTTTTCAAGACGACCTTCAGTTTTTCTTTCCCTCCTATTTTTATCTTAGTGAAGTTCGCATAAAAGATGTTCCCTTTTAAGACATCCCTAAGAACAGCTATACGTCCCACTGCACTTCCTGCAATTTCACTGGCTCGATAGATTACAAGAACTTCGTTATTTTTACTTTGAGAAACCTGAAATACTCCGGCTGGCATCATTTTCATGGTCTGTCCCTCTACAACATTGGATTTTCCGCTCACCTTAGTCACGATCAGCTTATCAGACTCAGTGCCGTATTTACCACTGAAATTATCGCAACTTTTCAACCATATATCATACTTTCTTTTATAAGTTGCATAGGACCAGGTCGCGACCCTGTCGATAGAATAAAGCCCAGCTTGGGTTAACGTTAGATCCAGCCGACCTACCTCACTGGTCGGTTTGCACACTCCAAGCCAGGGATCAATGACATAGGCATCTTGCCAGTTGTTCAGGGTTTCTATTGTAATCTCTCCGGTGAAGCCTTTCGGCACTCCCAAGATGAAATAAATGTGGTCTCCGCAGGCAAATTCTCCAATTTCGTCTCCTGATTCCAATGCCATCATCAAGATATGGTAAGCAGTATGCGCGTTTTCCTGGCAATGTCCAACTTCGTTTTGCCAACTCCAATGGGCAGCAGCATAGGGTTCATTAATATCCACTCCTTCTTGACTCCAGGCATCAAAGCATTCCTTGTACATATTATATCTCTGGCTGGTTAAAAGTTCATTCTCATCAGATGTGTCCCTGTTAAGAGAAATAATACGGTTATCAACTACTTGAGTAACATAATTTGCTATTTCTCCTCTTGATTTTCCTTGAGTTATCATGGTCTTAACCGTCTTTACTGCATCAGATAAAGAAACAGCAAAGAGAGATGAAGCGTGTAGCATCACAATCAGAAACACACAAAATATGAAACGCAAGACAAACATCTTTCTGCTTAAATTGAACATCATTATAACCTCCTCACATCTTCGATGTGATTGGAAAATTGAGGATCCTGATCCGCCAAGTTATATGGTGGATCAGGGCTTCCTTTTATATAGTTAATGTCCTAATGTCAAGCCTGAACCCTATTCCTCTTCTATAATCATTAATCTGAGCCATTACCCTTTCCAGGATAATACAATACAGCAAAACTTAAACTCAGGTGATGGGTTGAAGCCCACGGTTCGACGAACAAAGGATACAATCCTTGATAATAATCAATTGAAGTTTGATAACCGATATTGCCTGAACAAAACTCAACTCCTATCAGGGCTCTTAGCAAAAAATCAGTTTTTAGTTCCTCACTTCGCATATTCCAAGCTTCTAAATCATTCCCCCAAATGATTCCACCTTCTTTTCCTTTTAACTGTTTACTTACTATAACACCGCCCCCTATAAAGGCTCTATTCTTCCCAAATGGAATGGCAATTTTGAGATCAGCAGGGAGAATCAGACTTTGAATACTCCACCTAAGTTCAATAGCTGCTTCACTTGTAGCATAATCATAAGTATAGTTATAATTATACAAGCTGTATTGAAGACACATGTTCAAACCGAAATTATCATTAAACCAGAAATTGACCATGGGACCTAATCCAAAAACAGGTGCACGAGAAGAAAGATGATCAGTGACAAGATTCGCAGTTTCATCCCTTACATCAGTCTCATACCTGCTAAAACCTATTCCTATGTTACCAACAGCGCCGATACCGAATTCCATAGCTTGTATAGGCAAAACAGCACAGGTGATTAATACTAATGTCTTAATCAACATGTAAAACCTCCTTTGCATTTTCCAACCTATTTTTCAATCTGGTGGTATTATACACAAGTTAAAATGGAA
>JAGMEZ010000111.1 GCA_023127905.1 Caldifarciminota bacterium | reverse complement strand
CTATTGCGAAACAGTACAAATATTATGCTTTTGGTGATTTAAGATATGAATCAGGAACATATTATGACAATCATAAATTCACAGGAAAAGAAGAGGATGGGTCTGGATTGTATTATTTCGGTGCAAGGTACTATGATAAGAGCATTGGACGCTGGATTTCTCCCGACCCTGCTTCATACCCTTCTGATTTAAGACTGAATGATCCTCAATCTTTTAACCCATATGTCTATTGCAGAAATAACCCACTTGCGTTAAAGGATCCTGATGGCAATGCATATTATGAAGTTGGTACGAATAAATTACTTTATACTTCAGATATTGTAGATTTACTTATTCAAACGGCTGGCTCAGCCCTAAGAGGTGAGGCACCTGTGCTTCCCATTTACTGGCAAGCAGCTGGGACATGGACCGATATTGAGACTTTAGGTTTCAAACAAGGATTATTCGGCTATGCCCCAAATTTTACTTATGGTCCTGGGAAGAAAACAGAAGAAGGCTAT
Organism: Caldifarciminota bacterium; assembly: GCA_023127905.1. Classification (GTDB taxonomy): domain Bacteria; phylum Hydrothermota; class E44-bin80; order E44-bin80; family E44-bin80; genus JAGMEZ01. The sequence goes on along the minus strand of JAGMEZ010000111.1, from coordinate 6,196 downwards.
TCCTATAATTTGATTAGGGCTACCGCAGACAAAAATTTATCTCTTGGTATTCCTATTGGGCAAACTTCCCCACAAATCCTTGGTAAAACTTCGACAGGGCAACATGTATTACAGTTAAAATTCGGAGGTAGATTAATCCAAAACAAAGAAATTATCAATGGCTCAGATTGTCTTATAATATTTACAGGTACAATGGTAGAACTTAACGAGCTTTTGAATGAAGAAGGGATGCAGATTGTCAGAAGAGGTGAAAGAGAATATGAGATAATAGAGAGAGAAACCAATGAGGATTAACAAACACTATAGAAAGGAGTGAGGAAATGTTTGAAATATTGAGAATGAGAATGTATGAAACATTAATTATAATATTATCTATTTTCTTTTTATTTTATTCTTTACTATTTTTAACATTCTTAATCAATACTTTTTTTATTAGTGTGATGACTCGTAGCAATCTTAGAAAATTTTTGAAAGAGCAAACCGTAACCGAAGAAAAGATTTTCGTCTATATGACCAAACAAAAAGAGATTTTTCTTCCCCGACTTCTTTTCTTGAAGGTCTCAAGCATAATCTTCTTCCTTTATTTTTGTATGAGAATATTGACTGCATCTATAAAGTTTCTTGAAACTTGGTTGTCAGTTGGAGAACCATCCCAAACTTTCTTAATACCTCCTATGTATGAACAGATGCTAAGTAGTTTTAAGTTCATTATTGCCTCGCTTATGACAGTGGTATTTTACTTCATATTTTCTTGGATATTTCAAAAAAGGATGTTGACTCTCGAAAAACTAAAAAATAAACTCTAATTATTGCAGAAACACATAAGAACCATAAGTTCACAGGTAAAGAACTTGATGGTTCTGACATATGAGACATATGGACATATGGGGATAGGAGTAAACCCTGTGAAATAATATTATGCTCAACGCATTTTGCTATTTCACGGGGTAAACTTTTAAACTTTTTACCACTCCCATAGTCTGTTAGAGTGTAAGTAGAATTTTCTGTGTCTCTGGAGTACCTGTTCGTTTTCCCCCTTGAAATTTCATTGATTTGGTGGTAGGATTAGGTAATGAATAAAAAAGAAATTCACAGCCCACTCGTGATAACGAAGGATTGGATCATTCCATCGATTGCGAAGGAATACAAGTACAAGGCATTCGGAGAGATGAAGTATGAATCAGGAACTTATGATAACACCCACAAGTTCACGGGCAAAGAGGAAGATGGAACAGGTTTGTATTACTACGGTGCACGCTATTATGACAAGAGCATTGGACGCTGGATTTCACCTGACCCTGCTTCATATCCTTCTGATTTAAGGTTAAACGATCCTCAGTCTTTTAACCCTTATGTCTACTGCAGAAATAACCCATTAAATTACCTAGACCCAGATGGGGAAAGGTCGTATTTTGTAAATGGTATTCATTATGATCTGGAGACAAACGATTATGGAAAAGCTTTTGTATCAAGAATGACCGAGACAGGCATTCAAAATCCTCGTCAGTTGAGTGCAGTATATTTAAGGGGCTTTCCATGGGACTTGGCTAGCGCTTATAAGGAAAAAGGTGGAAAAGATGTCTATCATGGTAGATTAGGAGAAGAAATTGAGCGTAATCTAAAGGTCATGATTCTTGGAAAAGGTGAGCAGGTAAATATTATTGGATATAGTGGGGGAGGATATATCGCTCTAAACATTGCAGAGGATAGGATAAGTGAAGGACAAAAAGTGGACAATGTCATTATTGTTGCAGCACCAGGAATAAATGAGAATACAGAGAAAGTGAAGGAATTGAAACAAAAGGGAGTTAATGTAATTTTTTCTAAATGTGGGCATGAGGAATTTCTAAAAAATGAAGGACAGGAGAAGGTGATAAGAGAGATGAAAGAAAAGGATGTACGTTGAAAACGGGAGGAAAAGTGAAAAAAAATATACATAGAAAATTATTAAAAGCTGCTTCAATTCTTTTTTTTATCAGTGGAATATTTTTACTATTTCTTGTTATCTCGACTCTTTCCCACTGTACAAGTTTATTATACTCTCTTTGCGAACCAGGCTTAAATGCAACAATTGGCTTATTAGAAATGTTCTACCTATATGAAGCTGCTCTTAAATATCGCATTGTTATTCCTTTATTTTTTGCCGGATTTGCTTTAATAGATTTGTTATGTTCTGTCTATGTACTTAAAGGTAATAAAATATTCAGATGGACTGCCTATGTTCGATCTCTTTTTGCATCCTTTATTGGTATATACTTGATTTTTGATGCATTTACAAACATTAGTATATCGATTATAGAAGGAATCGTTTATTTAATTTATTACGGAATCATTTTTATTCTTTTAATTTTTAGCAGGAAACCTCTGCCTTCTGATATGGCAAAATAAGAAAATGCCTAGAGTGATGAGGGAGGGGGCTGTAAACCCCATTAGATGCAAGCTATCTAACGGGGCAAGCTTGTAAACTTTCTTCATAACTGAGAAAAGTATCTATCCAGCATTATCGTATACATTTGAAAAACTTTTCTTATTTCTCTCAAGATAAAGAAGATTAAAACCAGCGTTTTTCCCCTTGATATTTCTTTTATTTAGTGGTAGAAGTAAGATAATGGGAAAGGATAATACAATCATTGGGGCTCTTGGTCAGCCACCTCCATCAAGCGAGAACTATTACTTTGTTTATGATGAGAACGGTAATGTGCTCTGTACGGGTAAACGGGATAAACTGGAAAATGAAATTTAGGCTTACTTAAATAAGTAGTAAAATCGGGAATCGAGGATTATTTTTGTGAAACACCGCAGCAAGGGGACTTGTTGCACTCCCAAAAAACAAACCGAACTTGATTCACGCCAAAAACTGCAAAAACATCGTTTTTGCACTCCAAATAAAACAAATATCGCAGCAAATTTCGGGGTCAGACCTGCAAAAAGAAATTACACAGGGAACGCTTTCTCGCGAAACAAGTTTCGCTACTCCAAATATTTTCTCTTGTTGAATATTAGATATAGTTTAAGGATTTTCAAAAAAGCCTTGACAATGTGTGGTAAATTTACTATAGTAACAAGAGATTAATTGGGCCTGTAGCTCAGCTGGTTAGAGCAGCTGACTCATAATCAGAAGATCGTAGGTTCAAATCCTACCGGGCCCACTTTTTTTTAATAGGGCGAGTAGCTCAGTCGGTTAGAGCGCCGGTCTCACATACCGGAGGTCACCCGTTCAAGTCGGGTTTCGCCCACAAGTTAAATATGAAGATAAATAAATTAATAACGTTAAAGCAAGAACATAACCGAATATCTGAAAAGAAAGAGGGTGCACCATAAAGGTTGCACCCTTTTTTAATCCATATTTTTAAATATGGAAAAACGGAGGTGAAATGAAAGAAACACTTGTTAAACTATTCAAATTACAGAACACAGATAGGGAAATATTGGAAAGAAAAATGATGATAAAAGAAATTCCCCAAAAGATGAAGGAACTTGAAAAAATAATTGGTGATAGAACGGAATTACTTGAAGAGGTTGAGCAGCGGCTTAAAGGGAACCATAATAAGGAACTGGCAGTTGAGAGGAAACTCCAGGAAACAAAGATTAGTATTGAAAGGCATAAAAAGCAACTTCTAACTGTAAAAACAAATAAGGAATATGCTGCACTCTTGAAGGAGATATCCACAGAGGAATCAAACATAGAGCGTTTAGAAGAAGAAATGTTATACCTGCTTGATGAAACAGAGGGAGTGGAGGAAGAGAAAAGGGAGGAGGAAAAAACGCTTTCAAAGATGAAGGAAAGGTACGAAAAAAATAAAGCAGCTCTTGAGGAAAAGAAAGAAAGGTTTGAAAGGGAAATAGAGATAAAAAAGAAAGAAAGGGAACAATTTGCTACTGAAATAGAAGGTAATCTTCTTAAACGGTACGAAAAGATACGAAGTTTACGTGATGGTATAGCAGTTGTTCAAATACAGGAGGGGAATTGTGGTGGTTGTTTCTCTTCCATTCCACCACAGGTGATAAATGAAGCGAAAAGGGGAGATAAGATACTTACCTGCGAAAGTTGCGGAAGGATAATTGTCTACCTGAAAGAGGATCAAGGACAAAGTGGAGAGTAAAAAAGATTTTTTAATTTTTGTAGATGGAGCTTGTAAAGGTAATCCAGGTCCGGCAGGTGTCGGATCTATTGTTTTTAAAGGGGGGAAGATATTTGCTGTTCTTTCAAAATTTATTGGTGAAGCAACGAATAATATTGCTGAGTATACTGCTATAAAGGAAATTTTGATGAAGATAGGTCCCCTCCTCAGAGAGAAAGAAGAGGTAACGCTCCTTTTGATGTGCGATAGTGAACTGATTGTAAAACAGTTAAAAGGTGAATATAAAACAAAGAACGATGTGCTGAAACGACTCTGTGCAACAGTAACGAAGACATTAAATCATTATAAAAGCTGGAATATCAAAGCCATTCCGAGAAGTGAAAACAGGATAGCAGATGCTCTTGCGACATCTGCCGTGGATAATGCCATACGAGCCCTACAGTCAAAATAAAATACTTAAGACATTCCTCCAGCCTGTTTATCTGAGGAAGACAGGTTCCGCTATTTAAGGTGAAAAGTGGTCTAAGGTCTAAGGTCTTGGGTCTGAAGTTCGTATTCTATCTTATCCCCAATGCCTGCTTTCTTAAATGCCCTTAATCTTCGTAGGCAGCTATCACACCTTCCGCAAGCCACATCATTATTTCTGTAACATGACCAGGTGAGTTCAAAAGGTACCCCCAATTTTGTCCCGAGTAAGGTAATATCCTTTTTCATCATAGACATCAGAGGTGTAAGAATATCAATTTTTGTATCTTTTTTCGTTCCAATCTTCACGAGCTTGCTAAAAATTTCAAAGAATTCTCTTCTACAGTCAGGGTAACCTGCCGCATCTTCCTCAGTTACTCCCGAAAATACCACTGAAGCACCTATTATCTCTGCCCAGGAGACTGCGACAGAGAGAAATTGTGCATTTCTAAAAGGGACATAGGTAGATGGTGTCTCTTTATCTGATAATCCCTCTGGAATATCAATCCGTCTGTCAATAAGACTTGTTCCACCAATTTTTTCAAAATGGGTAAAATCTACAACGAGTCGCTCTTTTACCTTGTAAAAGTCCGCCAGTGAATGGAATGACTGTAGCTCTTTTATTTCCGTTCTTTGACCGTAGTTAATATGGAGAAAGGCAAGATTGTATGTTTTCTGAGCAATTCTACATGTAACTGCACTATCCATCCCACCACTCACAAGAACAACTGCAAATTTCCTTTTCATCTTCAATTTAGATATAATTTACATCCTCTATCCTTAGTTCTATATTCTACATCTCAGCCTTTTGGGTTTTCAATCCTTTATCTGTCTTCTGTTCTCTGACTTCTGCCTCTCAGACCCCTCGCTCGACGCCCTTCCATATGTATTTGTGTAATTGAAGATTTAATCGAACGGTCAGATTATCCTCGAGAATCCATCTTGCAAGTTCCTGCGGTTTGAGATATTTAAATGCAGGAGAAAGATTTACAGTAAATTTTTCTGTAAGAGAAAACTTTTCTGATATCCGTTTTGTCCATACATAGTCATCCCTGTTCATAATAACAAATTTAATTTCATCTTTCCTATCTAATTTGTCAAGATTATTCCATTCTGTTTTTTTACTCTCGCCACTCCCAGGACATTTAATATCAATAACCTTTATAATCTTTTTGTTAAGTCTCGAAATATCGAGGGTTCCATTTGTCTCAAGAAGAATCGTATACCCACTTTTGATTAAAGAATCTCCAAGTGCATAAACTTCGTTCTGGAGAAGAGGCTCACCGCCGGTAATTTCAACATTGTTTATTCCATATAATTTGATCTTCTCGAGAAGTTCTTTTTCTGAGATCTGGTAACCTTCTTCATACGCATATGTTGTGTCACAATAAGCACATCTTAGGTTGCATCCAGTGAATCTCACAAAAATAAAAGGCAAGCCAGAGTAACTTGATTCCCCCTGTATGCTTTTGAATATTTCACAAATTTTCATGTCTCCATATGTTTTCTCCCTACTCCCTACTCGGTACTGGGAAAATCTTTACCACAGAGCACACAGACCTGCTTGCCGAAGCTGCAGCGCAGGCAGGGGTTATTTAGATTCAACAACTTATGAAACATTGCATTCCCTCCCCCCTCTGTGAACTCAA
>JAGMEZ010000110.1 GCA_023127905.1 Caldifarciminota bacterium | reverse complement strand
TTCCATCGTCTATCGGAAGATAAGGATCAAGCATCAAGCATCGCATGTTCATGAACTTTCTTTCCTGCTTTATTCTAAGCTTTTGGGTATGGGGATTTGCTACCTTGTTTGAAGGATTCTAACTTATATCTTTTTATTTTCTCATAAAGGGTTGTTCTGCTAATTTTTAAAACCCTTGCTGAATGCTGAATGTTCCACATTGCGTTTTCGAGAACCTTAAGAAGAAGAGATTTTTCTACGTCTTCAAGAGTTAAAGATGGGCTTTCGATCGAAAAGGTTGCATCAACTTCTTCTATCAAATCACAATTACGGAAAAGTTTCTCGGTGTTTATACCTCCATTTCTTGAGTATATTACTATTCTTTCTATTGTACTCCTTAATTCCCTTACATTTCCAGGCCACGTATATGAAAGAAGCATATCCTTTATCTTTTTCGTCATCTTAATTGTGCTTCCATTATGTGAAAATTCTCTTAGAAAATGCTCTGAAATTGGGATTATATCCTTTTTCCTGTCTCTAAGAGGAGGTAATTTTATTATTATTGTGTTGAGACGATAAAAGAGGTCTCTCCTGAATTCATTATGATTGACTAAAAGTGCGAGACTCCTATTTGTTGCTGCGATAACTCTAACATCAATTTTTATAGTTTCTGTTCCCCCAACCCTTTCAAACTCCTGTTGTTCAAGGACTCTTAAGAGTTTTTTCTGAGTACTCAACGGTATATCTCCGACCTCGTCAAGAAATAGTGTACCTTTATCTGCTATTTCAAGCCTTCCCCTTTTCCTTGTTACGGCGCCTGTAAATGCACCTCTCTCATGACCAAAAAGTTCACTCTCAATAACACCTTCATTTAATTCGGCACAATTCATTCGCATAAAAGGTTTATTGGATCTTTTGCTTATTCTGTGTATCATTGTTGCAATTACATCTTTGCCTACGCCGGTTTCCCCCATAATAAGGACTGTTGCGTCAGTAGGAGCTAATATTTCAACTTCTTGAAGAAGTTTCTTCATTATCTCAGTTTCAGTAACGAATTCAGGAATAATTTTTTTTCTATCAGAAGTAATCATTTTCTAATGAAATTTAATCTTTCTTTTGTTCTTCTATTTAGTTCAGAGATGTCTTATGAAATATAACATTATATAAAAAATTTGTAAATACCCTGAAAGTATTAGTTTGTTATATCTTCTTTAGTTAATTTTTAGAAAAAGGGGGTTTATAGTGAGAGAAATTACAGATTAGAAATGCCTTCTTTTAAGGCATACCGTATCAGGTCAGCCTGTTTGTGGATGTCGAGCTTCTTCATAATGTTTTTTCGGTGAACACGTACAGTATTTACTGATAATTTTAATTTGCTTGCAATCTCTTTGCTCGTATAACCTTCAGCTATCAATTGAAGAATTTCTCTCTCCCTCCTGGTAAGGGTGACTAACTCCTTGTATTTCTTGTAACCGTGCAACTTTCCGAGAAATCCATGGACTATATACTTTGATACACCAGGACTCAGAAAGAATCTTCCCCTGTATACATCTCGGATCGCATGAATCACTTCTTCAGTAGCACTCTCCTTTAATATGTAACCTTTAGCACCGCTTTTCAAAGCCTTCTCTACAAATATTCTGCTGTCGTGTATACTCAGGATAATTACTTTACTCTGTGGTTCCATCTTTATGAGCCTCTCGGTAGTCTCAATACCATTTAAGAGGGGCATTGATATATCAATAATGTAAACATCTGCCGGGTCTTCTTTAACCATCTCTAATACTTCATTGCCGTTAGATGCTTCTCCTATGACCTCGATGTCTGAGCCTTTTCTGTTGACGATAGATTTTATTCCATCTCTTACAACAGGGTGGTCATCTGCTAATATTACCTTGATACTCATGATTTTTTCTTCTCTATATAGGTAAGATTACAACTATCTCAGTCCCTTGTCCAGGTGTTGATGTAATATCAAAAGTCCCACCTAAAGACTCTGCCATCTCAGTCATCGACCGCAAGCCAATGTGCATTTTAGTTCCTTGCTTAACTTTTACAGTATCAAATCCTTTTCCGTTATCACAAATTCTCAATTGGATTCCATTGTCCCGTGAGGTCATTCGAACTGTCACTTTTTTAGCATTTGAGTGTTTAATGATATTTGTAATAGCTTCCTGGACAATTCTGTAAAGGGTAATTGCCGCGTTATTAGTGAGTTTTTTATCATCAATTTTCATTATACATTGTATATTAATACCGGTCTGTTTCTTAATATTTAAAAAATACTCTCTCAATGCATCTGGAAGACCGACTATATCTAAATCAGGTGGTCTTAAATCTGCTATAATCCTTTTTAACATTTTAATCGATTTTTCAAACTTCCGCTTACTTTTTCTGATAATATCCAATGAGATTTTTAAATTATTACCTTTTATTGCGTCCTCAATATTATTTAAATATGAATCTAAGGTTACTGCCATAGAACCCAATTCACTATGCAGATTAGCTGAGAGTTTTTTCTTCTCTTCCTCCCTGATTTTTAATATCCTGTGTGAGAATCTCTTCAATTCTTTCTCGGATTCCTCAAGCATTTTTTCGTGTTGTTTAATCTTCTCTTCAGCATGTTTATGCTTAGTAAAGTCTCTAATGATTCCAAGAGTTCCGAGGAATTTTTTATTCTTTTCTTGAATATGAGTTGCATAGTGACCGGTAGAACTGACGTCGCCGAAGGCGATTACTTCAGCAATGATTTCTCCTCTATCTTCTTTTGTTTTTTTCCTCTTCTTTGGTATTAACCTTATCGAGAGGTTTGTTGTTTTCCTTTGACCTGTCCTTCGTTCATCAAAGAGCTTTGGTGGGGTTTCGTCACTTGTACCTTTTCCCTTGTATTTTTTTAAAACGTACTGCCTTGCGAATAATTTCAAGTCATCTGGATGTATTATTTTGCTGAAATGTTTCCCAATAAGTTCTTCTGGTTTATATCCCAGCATACGAACAGAATTATTTACAAACGAAAAGTTACCATTTGGGTCGATCTTATAAACAATATCAGGAAGCTCCTGTAATATATTTAAGTATTGGACCTCAGGTTCATTTTCTTTTAGTTGTTCGATTTTGAACTTTTTCATATTATTATTTTACTTTGCATTTTTTCTTATTATCAAGGATTTTCTGTGACTACTTTATACTACTATTTTACATAGATGAATTTTAGAATGTTATCAAGGAATGATATACATTTCATTGAAATTTGTCAAGAAAAAAATTGGAGAATTTCGAAACCACATCTTCCTTTTTCTCTTACTAAAAATAACAATCAATAACAATGAATATACCATCAATACACAATTATTATTTTTATCCGTGTCCTCTTTGGTTGTCTTCCCTGGGGTGGTGGTGTGGCATACATAATTAAATGTTTTATCAGTGTTCATCTGTGGCTAAATGTCTTGGTGAGTGGGGGAGGGTAATACACGATTATTGTTTTATCTGTGTAAATCA
>JAGMEZ010000011.1 GCA_023127905.1 Caldifarciminota bacterium | reverse complement strand
AACTATATTTAATATCAATTGACAAATTAGTAAAATTATGAGATTACTTTAACTAAAATGAAGGTTTTTAGATCGGAGAAAAACTTTAGAATTTCGGATTTTAAGAGAGACATCCAAAGAAAACTATGGTTGAATTAAAATTTAAAGAGGGAATGTATCTCGTGGTAACACTGCCATTACCCCTCAGGAAAAGTTTTATATACAGTGTGCCTTCATACCTTTTTTCTGATATTAAATTTGGTATCCCCGTCTTTGTTCCATTCGGCAGGAGGAATATTACAGGTTACATTACTGGATTCTGCAAAAAAGCACCCAAAGGGGTAAAACCAATAAAGGAGATTGTAAACACTGAACCTCTTTTTTCAATAAAACTTCTTGAATTCTTTACCTGGATCTCTAATTACTACCTCACCTCTCTCGGATTGATAATAAAAGCATCTTTACCGCCACGTCTTGCTATTAAGGAAAAAATCCTCGCTTTTGCCCAGAATGGCACCTTAAAAGAGATAGAAGGAAATGAAACTGTTCTTGCATTATATAAGGAGTTAAAAAAAAGACCTCTCTCGAAAAATTACATCAGAAGAAAATTCAAAGATTCTATGGAAGCATATGATTTTCTTTTAGAAAAGGGTTTTATATACGAGAAGACAATAAAAATTGAACTTAAAGAGACGATCGAAAATAATGGTATAAGATTATCATCTCACTTTGATAAAGAGATTTATGACATCCTTGCAAAAAGAGCACAAAAACAGGCAAATATATATAAATCCCTTGCCAGCAAACCAGAAGGAATAAGGAAAAGCAAGATTTACTCAGAATTCGGAAATGTTTATTCTTCACTGAAATCGCTCGAGCAGAAAAAACTAATTACATTTTTTGCTATACCTTTTGTCCAGGAATTTCCCTATCTAAAGACAAAGAAAACACAAAAGCCAAAACTCACACACAGTCAGAAAGAAGCCATTGAAAGAATAAAAAATGCGATAGAGAATGAAACATTCGAGACATTCCTTATATTTGGAATCACAGGGAGTGGAAAAACAGAGGTTTATCTCAGAACAGTAGAAGAGGTTCTGAAGAAAGGGAAAAGTGCAATTATTCTTGTACCTGAAGTCTCACTTACTGCTCAGACCGTGGAAATCTTCAGGGCACGATTTAACGAAACAGTCGTACTCTATCACAGCAGATTAGGAGAAAGAGAGAGAGTAGAGGTATGGAAGGGAATAAAAGATGGAAAATATAGAATAGTTATCGGCGCACGGTTTGCTGTTTTTGCTCCTGTTAACAACCTGGGAGCAATTATCGTTGATGAGGAACACGAAAGTACATATAAACAAACAGGAAAAGAACCTCTCTATTCCGCAAGGGACATAGCTGTCATCAGGTCAAGGATAGAAAAGGGAGTTTGCATACTTGGAAGCGCAACACCTTCTATAGAATCCTTCTACAATACACAAAAGATGAAATACAATCTTGTAAAACTACCCAAGAGAATAAATGAAAGGAAACTCCCACCTGTGGAAATTATAGATATGCGAAAAGAGGATGACTTCCTGCTCTCGCAAACACTGCTGGAGAAAATGAAAGAAAGAATAAAAAAAAACGAGCAGATTATTCTATTTATCAACAGAAGAGGATTTTCCAATTTTCTTATCTGTAGAGACTGTGGATTCTCTCCACGCTGCCCGTTCTGTGAATTAACACTAACATATCACAGAACCAATAAAGTGCTGAAATGTCACTACTGCAGTTATGAGGAAAATGCGCCAGGACGTTGTCCGGAATGCAATAGTACTCGATTCTTCTTTGCAGGTATAGGAACTCAAAGAATCGAACAGTACCTTGAGAAGAAATTTCCGGCTCTGAAAGTTATGAGGATGGACTTAGACACTATGAAGAGGAAGTGGGCACATATGAAAAGCTTCTTTCAATTCAGACAGGGTGAAGCAGACCTTCTTCTTGGAACACAGATGGTAGCAAAAGGATTTGACCTGCCTCAAGTAACACTCGTTGGCGTTATCTCTGGTGATACTGTGCTCAATTTTCCAGATTTCAGAGCTCAGGAAAGGACGTTTCAGCTACTTACACAAGTTGCTGGAAGAACAGGCAGGGGAATTCTTGGTGGCGAGGTTGTTATCCAGACATACGCACCTCATCATTATGCCATTAAGGAATCGCAACTTCACAATTTTGAAGGATTCTACAAAAAAGAGATCGGTATTCGCAAAGAACTCAATTATCCACCTTTCTCAAGACTCGCAAGGATTATTATCTCTTCCGCTGACGAAAAAAAAACGAAATCTTCCTCCAACAAACTTGCACGATTGATTCATAAATCAATCACGAAAGAAAAGTTTATAATTGAGGTTTTAGGTCCTGCTCCATGCCCTCTCTCAAAATTAAAAGGAAAATACCGCTATCATATCCTCTTAAAATGCAAAAGACCGTTCATTATTCAGAAAATCCTCTCACCACTCAAGGAAGAATTCAGGGTCGGAGGACTCCGAATCCATTACGATATCGACCCGATTGATATGATGTAGTCTATCAAGAAACGATTTATAAAGTTTGATTGTTTTGATTAGTTAAATTTTTTTATGGTCAATTAAAATGAATAGGATTATTATTGTTACATCAGCAGTGCACCTTTTAATTTCAATTATCTTTGCTCAGGAACCTGACACACTCTGGACCAGAACTATCGGTGGGGTGAATGATGATATCGGACGTTCCGTACAACAAACCTATGATGGAGGATATATCATTACCGGATACACTGGCTCAATCGCAGGAGGCTTTAATGTCTATCTTGTTAAAACAGACTCTCTGGGTTCAAACATCTGGACGAAGACATTTGGTGGAAAAAATTCGGATACAGGCTCTTCGATTATCCAATGCTCCGATTCCGGATACATTATAACAGGGAATACAAGATCGTTCGGAGCAGGTGAAAATGACGTTTATCTAATAAAGACAGATGCATTAGGAGATACGATATGGACAAGAACCTATGGAGGTTACAATGAGGATGGAGGCTCCTCAATTCAACAGACCTTTGATGGTGGATTCATTATTGTTGGAGAAACAATGTCTTTTGGTTACGGCGACTATGATGTTTATCTTATAAAGACTGATTCTTTGGGTGACACTATCTGGACAAAGACATACGGTGACAAAGACTGTGATGGAGGACAGTCTGTTAAGCAGACAACCGATGGTGGATACATTATCGTAGGAGACACAAAATCCTTCGGTACAGGATGGCACGATGTTTATCTTATAAAAACTGATGCACGTGGGGAAACTCTATGGACTAAGACATATGGAGGTCCAGATTTTGATTACGGTGAATCAGTTCAACAGACGACTGATAAAGGTTATATCATTGCAGGATGGACAAGGTCTTTTGGTAACGGTCTGAGCGATATCTACCTTATAAAAACAGATAAAAATGGTGATGCTCTCTGGACAAGAACATATGGTGGAAAAAATCACGACTTTGGATTTTCAGTACACGAGACTTTGGACGGAGGATACATCATTACAGGAGATACAAAATCATTTGGTTCGGGTTGGTATGATGTTTATATAATAAAAACCGATGAAAACGGTGATACTCTGTGGACAAAAACTTTTGGTGGGACACAACCAGATGAAGGCTTTTCAATCGAACGGTCAAGGGATGGAGGATATATTATTGCTGGAAGTACAAAATCATTTGGTTCATGGGATAATGACGTATACCTTATAAAACTAAAACCAATAGAGCCCCCAGCGAGTGTATTAGATATCCTCATCTGGGATACATTGAAATAAAGTAAGGACGAAAGAACTATTCTTTAATATATCGTCTCTGTCGGTTCTGCCTTTACAGAAAGCGATGCGATGTCTCCCCTTTTGTAATGGTCGTAACCACAAGCTGCAATCATCGCAGCATTATCTGTACAGATAATTTTATGCGGAAAATAAACCTCAAATCCTTCTTTTTTTGCTTCTCTAAAAAACCTCTCACGTAAACATTCATTAGCTGCTACACCACCCGAGACAGCTATCTTCATAATTTTAAATTCACGCATTGCCTTTATTGATTTTTTAACAAGCATTGTAACTGCCGTCTTTTGGAATGATGCAGCAATATTAGCTTTTTGCTTCTCCTTCTCCTCTTCTGTCAGTTTCCTCAGATAGTAAAGCACAGATGTCTTTAACCCACTGAAACTGAAATCGTATTCTTTCACGCTTCCAACAGGGAAAGGAATGGCATTTGGGTTACCTTTCAGTGCAAGTTTTTCTATTTCAGGACCACCAGGATAGGAAAGCTCGAGCAGATTTCCCACTTTATCAAACGCTTCACCGCAAGCATCATCAAGCGTAGAACCCAATAATTGGTACTTTCCTCTTTCCTCTATTATTAGAAGATCGGTATGACCACCTGAAACAATAAGTCCCAGAAGCGGGGGGTTAAACTCAGGATGTGTTAAAAAATTTGCATATATGTGTCCCTCCAGATGATTGACTGCTATAAGTGGAATATCAAGAGAGAATGAGAGAGATTTTGCAAATGAAAGCCCGACCAGGAGTGAACCTATGAGACCAGGGCTTTGTGTAACGGCAATCGCTTCTAAGTCTGACAGGGAAAGATCTGCATCGTCAAGACTCTTCCTGACAACAGGGATTATATTCTTAATATGATCTCTTGAAGCAAGTTCAGGAACAACACCCCCATATTGAGAATGAATATCCTGTGAATATACAACATTAGAAAGAATTTCCTTCCCATCCCTTAAAACTGCCGCTGCTGTTTCATCGCAAGATGTCTCAATCCCCAGTATTATCATATTTTCATTGCCTGTTTTCAAACTTCTTAACATACTCTTTTAAGTCCAGAAGAAAACAACGTAATTTATAATTCAACCCTTTCAGACCATGGGTTTTTCTGAAATGTCGACCATATCTTGCTCACATAATTAAGCGCAATATAGTTCTGTGCCAGATGAACCCAATGACATCCACGCTTACTTAATACAATCCCATCATCATCTTCTTTCTGTATGAAACCAAATGTTCTCATTGCTCTAAATATCCTTCCAAAATCTTCGTAAATATCCTTTCCGAATAATGTATTATACATCTTGACAGGAATAACGGTCTGGTACAATCTCCAGTAAAGCCAGAAAAGCTTTTCCATTTTTTCACTAACCTTCATCTCCAGAGCAATTGGTTTTCTATACGGAACTGTTTTTATATACTCGGTAACAGAAAATGTATTGAAATAAAAACCTTTGCCAGTGTAACTTGCTGCACTGGGACCAAAACCAATATAATAATCTCGAGTAACCGAAGAATACGGTTTGGTATCTGCTTTATTAAATGACCAAACAGACGAGCGAACGTATCCCGAATCTTTTAAAAAATCGTGAATTATATAATACATTTTCCTCCGTAAATGGTGAGGAGGCATCTTTAACTTTTTTATCTTCTTGAACCTACCAATTGTGCTGTAGGGAAACATAAAAAGGGGATAACAAGTAATCTGATCTGGATAAAAACTGACTGCTCTCTGTAAATCGGAGAATAATTCAGAAATAGTTTCTCCAGGAAAGGCGAAAATCAAATCAATATTTACCGTATCAAACTGATAGTTCTTCAGTAATTCAATAGTACGGATAGCCTTGTTCGAATCATAATTCCTACCAATAAGGGAAAGATATTTCTGTTGAAAACTCTGTACACCGATGCTTATAAACCTGAATCCAATATTCGTTAATATTTTAATCTTATCCTCGGTAATATCACCTGGAGTCGTTTCAATAGCCAGCATTTCATCTAAATTGAAATGTTTATTAAATTCATTAATAATTGTTCCCAAATCATCCACCATCAATGTAGGAGTTCCTCCACCTATATAAAGAGATGTAATACATTTTTTACTATTGTTATAAAATCTTTTTATTTCGGAAATAAGAGCAGATTTGAATCTCAGGGATAACTCTTTATTATAAAATACTTTATAGTAAGGACAGTACGGGCACATACTTTTACAAAAAGGAATATGGATATATAATCCAACCTCTCTATCAAAATATAAATTATTTCTGGTGGAAGAATGAAAGGTATAATCATCAGTTCTTTCTGACAATAAACCCCGTATAAATTTTATAATCATTCTTTAGAATTTACTCTCTTAACCTAACTTCTACCCTCTGTGGTTTGCAGGATTTAAAAACAATACCCTCTGGAAGGTTAAAATACGGGATTATACCTTTTTCAGCATCTTTAACATCCACATATACCTTTATATCAGAAGAACTTAAACTCCTTATAAGATTTTTTGGACCCGCAACAGATACATCAATAGTTTCAGGATAGATTTCATAATTATCATTTCCTTTTAAAATTACTTTTACTCCAGTTAAAATTTTTGTAATATACTTTTCAAAAACAATTGATACAATAACCTGCTTAGTTTCACTCGAGAATCCTCCGTCAGGCATACTTAGCATTTTATCAACCTTAAAATCATCTTTAAATTTTGAAATATAAATGGTATCTGTTTCAATTTCCTTGACTTTCTTTATTTTCCCTTTTCCTCCAATAAGCATGATGCTGTCCGGTTCTATTGTTATCTTTTTTATGTAATTTCCCTCTTGTGGGTCTCCTTTTATCACTGTTTTTACCGCAACCATTTTCATAACCACATTTTCAGTCTCCAATAACAATTCTTTTGGATTAACTATCCTTATTATTTCAAGTGGTCGCCAACTAGGGAGAACAATCCAGTCTTCCATTAATTCAATCTTGTTTGTCCCAGGAACTGCTTCCGAAAGGTCAATGTTAATATATGGATGTCCAAAGAGATTCAGAAGTATCAGTTGTTTAACCTTTGTTTTAATCTGGAAGGACACATCCCTATCCACATTGTTCACAATCACAAGGTTTTCAGGAAGGTTTCTAAATTTTATCGGAGCTTCTTCAGTCTTAAAAACTAATCTTTCTGATGCTACATGAAACCACAAAAGGACTGCGATAATAATAGAACCAATTTTTAATGAAATGTTATTAAAAATCCATTTCGCCATAAAATTATGTCATGAAGAGGATTTGCTCATCTTCTGTTTAACCATAAAGAAGTAAATAATCGCACCTATCCAACCTGTAAGCGCAACGATGAGAATCCATATAAGTTTCGTATTATCTCCCATGGGCGGAAAATCCTCTTCTTCTCTCTTTATGCAGTCAACAAGCATCCAAATCCAGAGACCGATAAGTCCCAGGATTATTAGCCATATAAAGGGAACTATACAAAAAGGAAGAGCTGCCATTTTTACCTCCTCATTTTTTGATACATTCCAGTTTCACTTAAGGTTACCTATTTTTTTTCCCGTCTCTATATTAAAGAAGTGGGTTAATTCTACATGTGGCTTTAACCGAAGATTCTCACCCACTTTAAAGCCTGATTGGGATTCCACCCTTGCGACTAACTCAAATCCTTCTAAGTCAAGGTAAAGAAAAATTTCATTTCCCATCGGTTCAACAACAGAAATTATAGCATCAAATGATTCCTTTTCTTTGCAGGATACGGGAATAAGATGCTCTGGTCTTATCCCCCAGATAATTTCTTTATTGATAAATGAACGAATACCATTTACTATCATTTCCTTTATTTCTATACGAACATTTTCATTCACAAAAAATATCTTTTCATTACCGGTAATTTTCCCATGTATAAAATTCATTGATGGGCTTCCGATAAAACCTGCAACAAAGATATTATCGGGATTATTGTAAAGATTAATAGGGTCTGAAATTTGCTGAATTTTCCCATCCTTCAGAACAACAATCCTGTCGCCCATCGTCATTGCCTCTGTCTGATCGTGTGTAACATAAATCATAGTTGCCTGCAGTCTGTTGTGAAGCTTTGATAGCTCAGCACGCATCTGGACTCTAAGTTTCGCATCAAGGTTTGAAAGAGGTTCATCGAATAAGAAAACCTTTGGATTACGAACTATAGTTCTCCCCACGGCTACCCTTTGTTTCTGACCGCCTGAGAGTTCCTTTGGTCTTCTTCCAACAAGTTCCTCTATACCGAGAATCTTAGATGCATTATCTATTCTTGTCTTTATTTCCTGTTTTGGAAATCGCCTTAACTTTAAACCAAATGCCATATTATCATAAACAGTCATATGAGGATAGAGAGCATAATTTTGAAATACCATTGCAACATCCCTGTCCTTTGGTGGAATAAACGTTACATCTATGTTGTCTATGAAAACTTTTCCATCTGTTGGTTCTTCAAGCCCTGCGATTGTCCTGAGAATCGTCGACTTCCCACAGCCTGAAGGTCCAACAAGAACAACGAATTCCTTATCTTTAATAACAAGGTTAATATCTTTAGCTGCTACAATATCCTTTCCAAAAATCTTAGTGATGTGTTCAAGTTTAACCTCTGCCATGGTATTTTCTACATTTTTCCATTCTTCTTTAAGAAAAATCTCAAGATTTTTGTAACCGTATTTTTGAGTTCTTTCCTTTCAACAACTGTATCAACAAAACCATGTTCGAGGAAAAATGGAGCTCTTTGAAACCCCTCCGGAAGCTTTTGTTTGATTGTCTGTTCAATAACACGCGGACCGGCAAAACCAAGTAATGCACCAGGTTCTGAGATAATTATGTCTCCAATAGATGAGAAAGATGCCATTACGCCAGCCATTGTCGGGTCAAGAAGAATACTGATATAAGGAATTCTTGCCTTCTCAAGCTCAGCAAGAGCTGAACCCGTTTTTGCCATCTGCATAAGCGAAAGGATTCCTTCTTGCATCCTTGCTCCACCCGAAGTACTCACTATAATAAGTGGAATCTCTTTCTCTATTGCCCTTAAAATAGCTCTCTTCACTTTTTCACCAACTACAGAACCCATACTTCCGCCCACAAAACTAAAATCCATAGCTGCAAATTCAACTTCGAACCCACCTATCTTCCCTTCACCTGTCGCAACTGCCTCATTCAATCCTGTTTTTTCCTTAATTTCCTTAATTTTCTTTAAATATCCATCAAATCGAAGAGGGTCTGCTGCTGAAATATCTGTATCCTGTTCAATTAATTTACCATCGTCGAGTAGTATTCTGATATATTCCCTGCTCCCAATTCTGAAGTGATAACCACAATTGTTACATACAAAATCGTTTCTCTCAAGTTCCTTTCTGTAAAGGATTTCTCCGCAACCTTTGCACTTCTGCCACAGTCCATCAGGAACAGTTTTACGTTCCTCTGGAGGCTGTAGTTTCTTCCTTCTCTTAAACCATTTCATAAAAAAATAATATCACACGAGAATTATGAAGTCAAGTAATTTATTTTCATTATAACTATGTACCACTTCTAAAACGTTAAATAGTTTGCTTTGCTTAATTTGTTAACTCAACATTTCCATGAAATGTGACATTTATATTTAGTAATTATGT
>JAGMEZ010000109.1 GCA_023127905.1 Caldifarciminota bacterium | reverse complement strand
TCTTGCTAATATTGCCTGCCCCCGATGTGTCAAAATAAGTATACTTAAACTAATCAATCTTATAATTTAATGGAGACTTTATTTATGTAGAGTAATTCCCTATCACGATTTCTGAGGAAGTTGCGGAGCATAAATTCTATATCAGGAACTACTTTTTCATCAAAGACCTTTTCTCCATTTACATTGATAACAACATTCTGGTCTAATTGGACCATATCTGGGTGGATATAGATTACGAAAGCACCAAGTTGTGACTCTTTTATATCGAATTTGTTCCCACAGAAGGATGCTTCTGCTCGTGCAGATGGTTTCTCTCGCCTGAATAGGTTATATTTCTTAGGCAAAGGAAAATGACCTTTTAGTTCTATCTCCTTGGCATCTCTGAGCACTGTTATCTTAGCAGGGTCACCCCGCTTTTTCTTTGCTTTGTAGTCATTAAGTACATCCATACTTTCTACACTGTCGATTCCAGCCTTAATTACAATATCTCCTTCCTTTGCTCCTGCAAGAGCGCAGAATGTACTGTCAATAACCTTCCCCATTTTGATGCCTTCACCCTCATATGTATCATCCGGATAAAAACCGAAGACAATCCTCTCATCGATTAGTTCCATATTGTGGTCTATGTACCAATCTGGAATATCCCCGGCTTTTACATCATCGATTGAAAGCCACATACATCTACGGTACCTTTTTTCTGCTGTTTCCCATTTTATGTTTATTGGGGTTGAAATACGCGGGTGTTCCTCCATGAATTTGTGCATTATTGGAATCTCTTTTGGTGCATATTCAAATGTATGTTCTATCCCAGTGTATATTCGGTATAGAAGGTTTGCTCCTGCCTTGATTGCAAGATCCATCATTGGACGCATTTTCTTATCTGGATAAAGTTGGTCCATATCGGTGTTGATAACTGATAATGGACTGTTAAAGAGGTTAATAAAGTATGTATGAACACCACCATTAATTGAACCTACACCTGGGTGTCCGTTGAGGGGAAGAAAGGCTGCGAAGTCAGTGGGATGGCACATTGCAAAGAAAAAAGACCCAGAACCGCCATCTGAAAAACCTGTCATATAAACCCTGTTGTCATCGATGTTATATTTACGTTTAATGGTCCGGATCTGTGAGTTAATATTTGCAGCACCAACTGAGTCCCACCAGGTTGCACTTCCCTGTCCTAATGGGAAAAGGAGGATATAGCATTCAGTCTCTGCTAATGAGAGAAAAGGGGATTCTTTTACGTAATCTTCAGGTTTTTCAATGAGTTCTTTTCTGCCAACTCCTCCATGTAGATAAATTAGAAGTGGTGTTTTTTCAGAAGGATTGTAGGCTTCAGGAACGTAAAAGCAGAATGGACGTTTTATACCGTCAATGCAAAGGTTTTCAGATAACACTATACCTCTCTTTTTCGGGTCTGCAAATGTGATGTTTTTAAGCAGTCTTATTAATGTATCAGCAGATGGTTTCTCCTTGAGTATCGCTTCGAGGAGTTTCGCTTCTTCTTTTTCATTATCTGTGTCTAAGAGTTGGTTTAATCGAGTTTGTAGATTTGCTCCATTTGTTAAGACAGGTAAAATAAAGAGCAACCATAAAACACATAAAAACTTTTTCATTTTTCACCTCACAGTTTTTGTAAATATTTTTTGAAGATTTTAACATTTTATTTTTGCCTTTCATCTTTGCTGTTTTTATACAAGAAAGAAAAATGAATGTCAAGAATATTCCATCTACTTTATAACCTCCAACGGAGTAGCGAAACCTTGGGCTGACGCAAGGAAGTCTTGTTTCGCGCTAAAAACTCACAATTCGCATAACTTGACAGGTGGGGCCCGCCTACGCCTTGGCTTCTGCGGGTTGTTGTCCGCCGAAGTCCAAACGAAGGAGGACTTCCAGTCTCACAATCCACATAACTTAACAGGTGGGGCTTCCAGCCTCACCAGGATGCCTTGTCTGTTGCATCGAAATAGAATGAATCTGTAAATGAATTTTCTTGACACGAAGGAAATTTTCAGTATAATTGTTTCGGTTGTTGAAAAGATCTTCAACGACCTAATCTGTGTCATCGGATTTAATCTGCTTGCCCCATTAGATAATTTCATATCTAACGGGGTAAACAAGACCCGTCCTTACATCAATTTACTATTTATGGTGGAGGAATTTTTTTGCAAAAGAAGGTACAAAAGAGAAGACGAACAAAATAAAAGAGATTACAACTATTACCCAGGTGAAAAGGTCACCGTATCTTGTATAAAATGAAGTTCCTTCTCTTAGAGGAACTTCACCATCTATTATCATCCTTTCGAAGATTTTGCTCTTTTTCAATATTCTTCCATAGGGATCAATAAGCATGCTAATACCACTATTTCCACACCGCACAACACTAACTCTATTTTCAACAGCCCTAAGTATTGCCATCTCTGCATGTTGATAAGGTCCCGGTGTTCTTCTGTACCATGAATCTTCTGTTATATTTACAAGAAGCTCTGCACCATTTTTGACAAATTTCCTCACAAGCCTTGGAAAAATAGATTCAAAACATATAAGTACAGAAAACCTGAATTTTCCACAAGAAAAAACAGTCAATTCCCTTCCAGCTGAATAGTCCCCCTGTCCGAAATGCACGTTTCTCAATACAGGAAAGGTATTATCAAATGGTAGATGTTCTCCGAATGGTACAAGATATATCTTTCGATATTTTCCAATTGTTCTTCCATCTGCTGATATGAGAAATGCGGAATTATACCTGTACCTTTCTTTCCTTTTTCGGTCAACAACATATTCAGGAGCACCTGCAATAACAGGGACACCAACCTTCCTTACTAAATCCTTTATATCATTTATACACTCAGAATCCTCTCTGTAATAACATGGAATGGATGTTTCCGACCAGACTACGAGATCCGAACCACGAATAGCAGCATCTATTGTCATATCACTGAGAACAGTTATCCTTTCTTCTACCTCATTCTCTCTCTTTACTTCGGGAAGAATATTTGCTTGAATTAGCGAAATTTTTACTGTCTCCACCTCATCAATCCTGGACAGAACACGATTACCTAAAATAACTTGAATGAGAAAAAGAACAACAAAAATTAATAAACCAATTAAACCTTTTTTCCATCTCCTTTGTATCATTGACCAATATATCAGACTATTATAAAAGAGAATCGAAAAGCTTACGCCTGCAAGACCTGTAATAGATGCTATCTGAAGCATAGATGGACAGCAAGCGAATGCATATCCAACAGAACCCCATGAAAATCCAAGTTCAGATGTGAGTGATCTGACAAATTCAAGTGAAACCCACATAAAAGGAAATGCAAATATTGCATAAGATGTCCTTTTTATCCTTGATATCAGAATAGCAACCAGACCCCAGTACACTGAAAGTAGAAGAATAAGAAGAACTACACCAGCCACAACAAATGCCCTGTTCACATCTTCTACATTTACTACTGTAATCCACCAGAAAAGGCATCCGTTTGACAAAAATCCAAAAATAAAACCAGTTAAGAACTTCCTTTTTTTACAATGAAGAACTGCATAAAGATACGGTATAAAAGCAAGTAAAATAAAAAATCTGAAAGAAGGGTGATATGGAGCAAATGATATACAAAACAAAAAAGCAGTTACGACAGGAAGAAAAAAATTAATCAATCTTAATCTCTTTTTTCTTTCTCGCAGATTTATAAATCGCATCAATAATTCTTGCGATTTCTAATCCTTCTTCTACCCTGAAAATAGGGTCCTTTCCTTTCCTTAAGGATTCAATAAAATGTTCAGCTTGAAGAAGAAATGAGAATTTGAAAGCATTCTTTGATGCTTCAACATGTGGCGTAACATTCACAATCTCTCCATGCATCCTCTTATAAATCTTCAGAGGATTAAGAAGTGCGCTCCCATTATTACCAAAAATATTAAAAAATGTAAAATCCTTATCAAAGAGTAGTGTCCAGCTTACCTCAATTGTTAAAGTGATATCATCTTCCATATTCAGCAGTGCAATAGCAGAATCCTCAACTTCTCTTTTCTTTGTAAGAAAATGCGCACTTCCAACCACACTCTTTGCTTTCCGACACCCAAGGAGCCATAATGCTTCATCGAGCAAATGCACACCAAGATTTAAGAGAACACCTCCGCCAGATGAGGCAAGGAGATTCTTCCAAGAAGATTCCTCCGGGAAGGCTTCCCTCTGA
The DNA here is from genome assembly GCA_023127905.1 of Caldifarciminota bacterium. Classification (GTDB taxonomy): domain Bacteria; phylum Hydrothermota; class E44-bin80; order E44-bin80; family E44-bin80; genus JAGMEZ01. The sequence continues at coordinate 5,453 of JAGMEZ010000109.1, read as the reverse complement.
AGCCATCCCGTCTTTGCATAGAATATCTTTCCAAGTTCTCCATCTATAAATTTTTTCAGGATCTGTACATCTGGTCGGAACCTGTTGTTAAGTCCCAGCATAAACTTAATCTTTGCCTTGTTTACAACATCACATATCTTTTTTGCCTCCTCAGCAGTGCGAGCAAGAGGTTTTTCACAAAGAATATGCTTTTTAGCACTGCATGCTGCTTCTATCATTGGTAGATGTAGATAGTTGGGGGTCGCAATAACTACTGCATCAATTTCTTTATCATCAATTAATTTCTCATAATCTCTATATGCCTTTGCAATTCTGTGTTTTTTTGAGAGTAACTTGAGTTTTCCCTCATCATTGTCACAAAGGGCAATAAGCTCTGCCTTACTTATAGATTTAAAGGCTGGTATATGCCCCATCTGTGTGACTGCTCCAGTACCAATTATCCCAACTCTAATCTTTGATTCATCCATATCAATTCCTTTCTTAAGCCACTAACTTCGTTCTTCCTCAGTACTCCCAGCAATAATCCGTACTCTTCTATCTTCAATCTTCAATCTTCCCTCTGAAAAGAGTTGAATTGCCCGTGAATAAATTTCATGTTCATGTTTCAATATTCTCCGACTGAGTGTATCAACAGAATCATCATCAAATACAGGAACAGGTTCCTGGAGTATTATGGGACCTGTGTCGACACCTTCATCTATAAAATGGACTGTACATCCAGAAATCTTTACACCGTATTCAAAAGCCTGTTTCTGTGCATTAAGTCCTTTGAATGAAGGAAGGAGTGCTGGATGGATATTTATTATCCTCCCCTTGAAAGCAGTAAGAAAATCTTTTTTAAGTATCCTCATAAATCCTGCAAGCACAACAAGTTTTACCCCCTTTTTCTGAAAGAGTTCTATATACTTTCTCTCTGCTTCTCCTACAAGTGCAGTCTTCTTCTCAATACATGGAATATAATATCCATCAACACCGTACTCCTCCGCAATCTTAAGGGCTCTTGCATCTTCGTTATCACTTATAACAGCAACCACTTCTACATTCAATTTACCTTCCTTGATATGAAGAAGAATTGCCTCAAGGTTACTTCCCCTGCCTGATACAAGCACCCCTATCGGAAACTCCATTATCAACTCCTTTTTTTACCTCTATTATCATAAAGCTAAACCAATGTCAATATATTTTTGTAAGAAACACCATCACGGATATAAGGCATTAGACCAATTCCTCATTCCTACTTTACTATGTTCAATTTTCAAGGTCTATAGTCTTATGTCTCAAGCCTGTTGCCTGGATCTGATTTTTACTGAAAATGCTCTTGCATAAACTTTTTATAGTGAAATTGAAGTCTTAGCGTTAAAAATCCTGGTTTACCATTTGAAATTTTCTTTTTATCCATTTGGATAACAGGCATAACTTCCGAAACGGTACTTGTCAGAAATACCTCATCAGATATCTTGAATTCCTTTAAATAAACCCGTCTTTCTTCAACTTTGATATTCAATTTCTTTGCAATATTTATTACTGCATCACGTGTCACTCCGGGTAGAATATTATCAAGTTCAGGGGTCCTGAGAACACCATTTTTAACAGAAAAGATTGAAGAACTTGAGCCTTCTGTAAAATATGTACCTTTCTCATCCCCTCTCATGAAAAAAGCTTCGTATGCATTTCCTTTTTTTGCCATCTCTTTTGCCAGTACATTTGGCAGGAGATTTATTGTCTTGAAGTGACAGTAACTCCATCTGATATCAGGGAATGTAATAACTTTCACCCCTCTTATCCAGCATCCGTCCGGCATCTCCCTTAAAGGATTCAAAACCATAAAAAAATTTGGTTTTGCTTTCTCTGGAAATTCGTGATAACGAGGTGCATTACCCCTTGTAATTTCAATATAAAGTTCACCATCTTTTATTTCATTTATCTTCACAAGTTTCTGTGCAGTTTCAAGTAATTCATCGTCACTGTATAGAAACGGTATTTCAAGAAAATCTGCACTTTTTCTCATCCTATTTATATGTCGTGTAAAGAGCAAAAACTTTCCACCAATACACCTTATGAGTTCGTACAAACCATCACCGAAGCAGACCCCCCTATCAAGTATAGGTAAAAGTGGTTTACTCTCTGGATAGAAATACCCATTAAAAAATACAGATTTTGTTTTTATAGTTTTTTCCATATTATCATATCTTAAACCAAAAAAAGAAAATGTTCAAGTATTTTTTAAAATAAATCTTGACATAATTAACATTTTTATATAATACTCCAATAATTGTTGGAATGTTCATTAAATCAAACAGTACATCTTCTTTACTCATAATGATTCTTTAATCCTAAATTAATAGGAAATTGGAAACAAGAAAAAAACAAGAAAAGTTTACTGTATGCTACTTTGGAACATACCTCCCCGAATATCCAAGGAATAAGGTACTCATCGAAGGTCTACGATTACAGGGAATAAACGTAAAAGAATGCCATTATCCACTTTGGCATGGAATAGAACCAAGAATTAGCAAAATTAAGGGATTAAGAAGAAAGGCATTCCTTACTGCAAAGATACTCTGGGCTTACTGTAACCTACTCTCTAATCACCACAATATTTCAGAATACGATGTAATGCTTGTAGGATACACAGGTCATTTTGATGTTCTGCTTGCAAAAATTTTATCATCTTTTAGAAGAAAACCCTTAATATTCGATTTCTTTTGGTCCATGTACTGCACGTTTATTGAAGATCGAAAAATATTCCTTAAAAACTCACTTATGGCGAAATTGATAAAATATATTGATATATTCACCTATAATGTTAGCGATGTTCTCCTTTTAGATACACAAACCCATATAAAATATATCTCAAAAACACTAAACCTTGATGAAAAAAAGTTTAAACCTATCTGGGTTGGTGCAGATGAATCAGTTTTTTATCCCGTTAAACAGAGAAGAAGCAACAATTTCCAAATCCTCTTTTTTGGAACCTTCATACCCCTTCAGGGGATAGAAACAATCATAAAAGCAGCCAAATTACTTGAAAAAGAGGAAATTCTATTCAAAATAATTGGAAAGGGGCAACTCTCATCAAGAATAAATAACCTTTCTCAATCTCTTGAATTGAAAAACTGCACATTTGTTGAATGGGTACCGTTAGAGAAATTAGTTGATGAAATATCACAGTCAGATATTTGCCTTGGTATTTTTGGTGCTTCAATTAAAGCCTCGAGTGTTATTCCAAACAAGGTTTTTGATTCGATAGCCTGTAAAAAACCTTGTATCACAGAAGATTCACCAGCTATTAGAGAAATATTCACTAATAAAAAAGATATCCTTCTTGTTCCACCCGAAGATGAACATGCATTAGCTAAAGCAATTCTAACACTACGAGACAACGATATGTTACGCGAAAACATCTCCAAAAACGCTTACACCCTATTTCTGACAAATTTTACGAAAAAATCGGTTGGAAAACAGCTAAAAGATATAATTGAAAATACGATAAAGGGAACCTAACCCAAATAACCAAGTTCCTTCAAACGCTCCTTAATTTCTTCCTGTTCACTTACTTCTGCTTGTTGTTCCTTCTTAACTACCCTGGCTTTTTCAAACTTTTTTGGAGTCTTACTCGAAAACTGCTCTTCAAAAATATCCTCTAAGATTTTTCCATCAATATCATCTGGGATTGGAATATTCATAGAATAAAGAACTGTTGGAAGTATATCAACAATTTTTGCATTATTTATCTGGATATCGTTTTTTACATCAGGTCCATTCGCTATAAAGATTCCATTCAAACGATGGTTCCCTGACTGTCCTTTGAAATGGTCACAGAATATTTCTGTATTCTGCGCCATCAACGCAAAAGCGTCATACTCAGAATCTTTCGAGAAGAGAAAAAGATCTGGGGACTTATCAAGATAGGGACCCTGGTAAATTTCTTCCTTTTTAACCACTCTCTCTATCACAAAGTTCCCGGTTTCGGGATCCTTCAATTCCTTCAATTTCTTAATAATTCCATTACGAACATTCTCAAATTCTTTTCCAGGGTTCACACTACCAAATTTCTCTCTCCCTTTAAGGTTTATATAAATCTGACCTATATGACCGAGAGAGTATGCCTTTGTTTTTTGCCAGTCGACATCTGAAAATGAAAGCATAGCATTCAACACTTTGTTACGTGTTTGTCTACTGAATTTCTGTATAGCATTCTGAATCCCAAAATTTGAAAGAGTACGATAAACATTTTGCGGCGATAATCCTGCTCTGAATAGATTATATTTCAACTTCACACGTGGAGATTTCTTTAATACAAGAAAATTATTTTTAAGTAACCAAATATTAAGATTAATCATCTTTCTTAATCTGCCATGTCCATGATCAGACATCAGAAAAACTGTAGTACCATCAGGAATTATTCTCATCAATTCACCAACTGCATTATCCGCATTTTCATATACTTCATTGATTGCGTTACGAAATCTTCTATCACTACTGTTGTAGTATGGGTGATTAGTATCCATATACTTCCGGAAATAATGCGGGATAACATCTGTTCCCCTAAAAACCACCATTGCAAAATCCCATCGCTTTTCCACGAGTATTTTAGTGGTATACCTTGTTCTATTTTGCAACAGATCTCTTATATCATTAATCATTTCTTGTTCTTTCCCTTCCTTATATGACGCTTTAATATCGATACGGTAATCCTTTAACTCTTTCTTAAATTCGGGAGGATAGGTAATCTCTGCATTTTCGGGAGATAGCATACCTGTTATCATATAACCGTTAATCTTCCAGGGAGGGAATGTGACGGGAACATTTATGGATATTACCTCTTTTCCGTTCCTCGAAAAAATATCAAATATAGTCTCACCAACTATTGATTGTGAATTAACAAGACCAACATCTTCCTTTATCTCCTGCTGTATAAAGTCAAAAACACCATGTTTTGCAGGCGTTTTCCCCGTCATAAATGAGGGCCAGGCAGAACCCGTTATGGGTTGAATTGTGGATTCAAGATTACCCCAGGAGCCTGTTCTCATCAGCTTAGATAGGTTTGGAAGCCTTCCTTTCCGCATTAAAGGAAAAATATAATCAAATGTTGCACCGTCAAGCCCAATTATTAGCACCTTTTTTTCCTTCATATTTATTTATTTAGCAGAAAAAGAAAAGAAAGTCAATGAAAATCATACGTTGTTTCCTTCATCACAAACTATCTAATGATTGTTGAGGAGGGACAGGTCCCTATGGACATGTATTATTCCAGGGGGACCTGTCCCTCCTCAACAATAAAATGAGGATTTTCGTCTTATTATGTGAGATATGCAGATAAGTATTTTAATTATTTTAACTCAGGGTGACACAAAAATGTCACCCTGAGTTAATTTTAGAAACTAAGTTTATTTATGCTACTTTTTTTTTGATTCCTTGGGTTTTTCTTCCTTTGTCTTTTTTGTTTTTTC
>JAGMEZ010000108.1 GCA_023127905.1 Caldifarciminota bacterium | reverse complement strand
GTATTTTCGACAGTTAATTTAAGATTTTTCGTTTTAGGATCTTCTTCAATTTCACCAGGAATACCTCGTATATATATTGAGCCATGTTCTTTACTTCTTTCAAGAAAATCCTCGAATCCTTTTCCGAATGCTCTCATATCCATGTAGAAAACCTTTGATTGTATATCCGGAGAGAATTCACTTAAAAGAAGTGTTTCTTTTACAGTATTCATACAGCAGACATTGCTGCAGTAAGGGTTGCCCTTTTTCTTTGAACGTGAACCTACACACTGTATGAATCCAACTGTCTTTGGAATTTTTCTATCAGATGGTCTGATTATTTTTCCTGCTGTCGGACCCGTTGGTCCCATTAATCTTTCAAATTCCATACTTGTCAGGACATTCTCGTATTTTGTATAGCCATATTCATCATGCTCAGTCGGGTCATACATATCAATGCCTGATGCAACGATAATTGTTCCTACTTCTACTTCTATAATTTCATCCTTCATATCATAATCGATTGCCTTCTGGTCACATACATCCTTACACTTGCCACAAGCTATTGGGAAGTTACCGAGGCAAGCGTCCATATCAATTAAATATGATGATGGAACTGCTTGTGGAAAAGGAATATAGATAGCCTTTCTTATGGAGAATCCCATTTGAAATTCATCCGGGATAACAACGGGGCAGACCTTTACACATTCCTCACAGGCGTTGCAGATAGATTCATCCACATACTTAGCTTTTTTCCTTATCTTTACTGTAAAGTTTCCTATGTATCCAGTGACATCTTCAACTTCTGAGTATGTCAGTAATGTAATATTGGGATGTCGACCGACATCCATCATCCTCGGACCGAGGATTCATATTGCTCAGTCCATGCTTGGATAGACCTTATCTAACTGAGCCATTTTTCCACCTAAGGTGGGACTCTTTTCAACAAGATGGACTGGATAGCCTGCGTCTGCAAGGTCAAGTGCTGCCTGCATGCCTGCTACACCGCCACCGATAACAAGTGCGCTCTGAGTGACGGGAACCTCAAGTTCTGTTTGTGGTTCGAGATTGCGAGTTCGTGCAACTGCCGCTTTAATAATATCCTTTGCTTTATCTGTTGCTTTCTTTTTATCAGTTACATGGACCCAGGAGCAATGTTCCCTGATGTTTGCCATTTCCATTAGGTATGGATTTAATCCTGCCTCACTAACACACTGTCTGAATGTGGGTTCATGCATTCTCGGTGTACAGGAAGCAATAACAACCTTGTTAAGTTTGTGTTCAACTATCGCTTTTTTTATCTCTTGTTGTCCGGGTTCAGAGCATGTATACTTGTTTTTAACAGCAAATACTACACCAGGAAGTTTTTTAGAGAACTCTGTAGCTTCATCACAATCGACTGATGCCGCAATATTTGTACCGCATTCACAGACAAAAACCCCTATCCTCAAATCTTTATCAGACACTGATTTCACCCCCTCTCCTGAAAACAGAAATTACGAAATTGGGAAGTTGAGAAATGCATACTGACAGACTCCTTTTTGATTTTTTTAATTTCCATTTTCATAATAATACTTTGTTCGTTTCTATCTTCTCCATTAACTCATCAAACTTTACCCTGTGCATATGAAGGCCTACTTCCTCTAGTGTATAACCCTGTGCAAGTCCGAGAAGTTGAAAGAAATAGACGACCGGTATGTTGAACTCCTTCCCTTTTGTTCTTGCTATCATAACCTGTCCCAGATCAAATGATGAGAAACATGTAGGACAAATGAGTCCCATACAGTCTCCCTGTGCGTCTTCAATAGAAGAGAAGATGTCGTAAACCATATTCATCGGTATCTCACTATCAAGACATCCCTTACCACAACAAAGTAACATTTTTTGATGACTTATAGGTGTTGCGCCGAGAACTGAAGTAAAATTTTCAAGTATACTTGGATAATCTGCATCGTCTACTCCCATAATTTGACTGGGTTTTAATAAATGACAACCGTAGTGTATTGCGACCCTTAAATTATTAAGGGGACTTTTCACTGAGTTCTTTACAACTTCCATACCAATATCATCCCTGATTAATTGGACAGCATGTTTTACTTTAACAATTCCCTTATATTCCCTTCCGATCTTTTTTAATTCTTTGTTAATATCTTTCTTTAATTTTTCATCTTCATTGAGCAGGTATGATGCTTCTTTGAGTGTTGCAGTACAGCCACTGCAAACGGTTACAATATCAAGTTCCTTTTCTTCTGCAACAGCAAGATTCCGCGCAGCGATGACGAGCCATTTCTTCATATCTTTTGCCTTGAAGTATAT
>JAGMEZ010000107.1 GCA_023127905.1 Caldifarciminota bacterium | reverse complement strand
GGATTCATTGTGCGAGGGTTTACACCCATGTTAATGAAAGCTCAATTGATAAAACAGTTAGCTCCTTGGACAGATTGAAGGAGAAAGGATGTGATTAGTAAAAAGGATAAAGAAAGGAACAGTTATAGAGATGTATATCCGAAGTATGTCGCATATACCTCGTTAGGCGAAATTCTGCGTGGCAGCAAAACAGGTGAAAGGAGGGAAAAATGAAAAGAGTATTCAGAAGCTCTTTGCCCATGTTAATAGCAGCACTATTGATACTGGCAATCACTAATTGCGGGGCGGATAAGGAAGAAGCTAAAGCCCCTGAGAGCGTGCCAGAGACGGAACCAGCAGTAACAGTGGTAGATTATCTTGGAGAAGGTGTTGTGCTTGCTGCATATACGTTTGAAGATGATTTCTTTGGAACATGTTTCTATCCTGCCAAGATAATAACAGAACCAAGCGAGAAAACAAAGGGTGAATATCAAGTTATGGGTATAACTGGAACTCATGACGTAGCAGAAGGACAAAAGCAATGGACAAAAAATGTGGTATTGAAATCACATCCAGCTAAAAAGGACGAGCTAAAACCAGGAATGGTCGTTCTATATACTGGTGTTGGTTCCGCGCCTACACCGGCACCTGATGGGGAACTTCCATACAACCGCTGGAGAAGGGCTTATATCCTAAAGACAGATGAGTTATTTAAAGGAATAGTAGAAGCCAAACTCCCTGAAGGATATTCAGGACCCGTACATATAAGAAATATACGCGTTTGCGATGAGCCCAAGATGGAATTACCCGAGAAATTAAAGGAAGAATAAAGTAAAATGTTAAAAAGTTGCCATGCGGAACAATCGCCTAACACGGGCTTTGCGGCTGACGCCCAAATTGCTGGCGCAACTTTGCAAAGCGCGGACACGTTATCGGCAATATTTTGTAGCCTCCGTTTAATTCAAATATAAAAAAACCTATGAAAGACTGTATTTTTTGTAAAATAATCAATGGCGAATTGCCCTGCAGCAAAGTCTATGAAGACGATGATTTTCTTGCATTTATGGACATTCAACCTGTCAATAAAGGGCATGTTTTAGTAATTCCCAAAATTCATAAAGAATCAATAGTTGATTTGGACGATAATCTTGTAAAAAAACTCATAATCGTTGGCAATAAAATCAATAAAGCAATAAGAAAATCTGATATTAAATCAGATGGAGTTAATTTTTTCTTAGCTGATGGTGAAGCTGCAGGGCAAGAAGTGTTTCACGTTCATCTTCATCTTATACCTCGTTTTGAAAAAGACGGCTTTGGCTTTACATTTCCTGAAGGATACGTTGATAAACCAGAAAGAGATGAACTTGAACAAATCGCACAAAAAATAAAGTCTAATGTGTAGAATCGGCTACAAAATACATCACTTCAGATACACGCGAACGTTAGACGAAATACTCGCAAAATGAGGATAAATGATCCAAATTAAAGACTTAAACAAGGAAAACCTTCCTTTTGTAGCTAGATGTGGTGAACCTGGAGGATATTTTCCTTTTGGAACAAAGAAGAGAAGAGAATTCCTTGAAAAGTGGCTCGACAAAGGAATTTTGGCGAAAATCGCATTTAGGAATGATGAGCCTATGGGATTTATCGAATATTCACCAGTAGAAGTAGCACCATTAGAAATTAAAGGGAAAGATTTAATGGTAATCCACTGCATTGATGTACGAGAAGAAAAACAAAGAATAGGGAGTGCCTTGCTTAAAGCTTGTTTAGAAGATAGCAGAGCAAAAGGCAAGAAAGGCATAGCTGTGGGGGCTACTGTATGGGAGCACATGCCAGGAAGTTTCTTTGAAAGATACGGCTTCATAAATGTGACCGAACGTGGCTCTATCAATATTTATTTCAAAAGGTTTGTTAAGTCAGAAGAACCTCGTTGGTTAAAGACGAGCTACAAACCCTTGTTGATCAGTGGCAAATTAGTAGTAGATATATTCCATAATGATTGGTGCCCAGCCGAATATGGGAGAGCTGAGACAGTGAGAGCCATCGCGAGAGAGTTTCACAATAAAGTGATTTTGAAGGATTATGACACGAATACCAGAGAAGAAATAGAGAAGTTCGGTATTGCAAATGGGATTTATTTGAATGGCAAACTATACTTCTGTGGTCGCCCACCTGGTGAGGATGAAGTCAGGGCTACTTTCAAAGAAGAACTCAAGAAAATACATGAAGAATAGCATGAAGTAAAGTGGACAATTCGCTCGCACTTCATATATCAAAGTGTTTGCGGTTCGCGGAGTTTATCCTTGAGCGAAGCGAAGGGTTCGCCAAATTCTCCTTCGGGCAACATCGCATACACCAAAAACATTAACTGACATGTACATTGGAAAATTCAAGAGGAAAAAATATGAGGGAGCAGATCAGCAAATGGCTACTTAAAGGTGACCCTTGGGTGCGATATCGAACTTTGAGGGATATTTTAAATAAAGAAAAGGATAATGAAGAGGTTATCGTAGCTAAAAGGGCAATTCTGAGCCATAAGTTAATAAAGAAAATTTTTAATAAGCAGAACAAAGATGGATATTGGGGAAAACCAAAGGATATCCATACTTGGTGGCCTAAAAAGGATACAACATTTTGGATGCTTGGTGTGTTAGCAGATTTCGACCTTACAAAAGAAGATAAAAGAATAGCTAAAGCGTGTGAATATGTTTTTGGTATCCAATTAGATTCAGGTGGGTTTGGATGGGATCCGCCAACAAAAGTTTATGATTGCCATACAGCTATTCTAACCGAAGCATTGGCTAAGCTCGGTTATCTTGGGGATTCAAGGTTACAGAATGCTTACAATTGGCTTATATCCAGACAGCGACTTGACGGTGGTTTTTGGTGTAAAAATACAGGACAGCCAGGTGGTACAAGAGAAAATGAGCCAAGTTGTGCACTTGCAACCACTTTTGTGCTTGGTGCATTGGCTCAAAATACTGACCTCCGAAACAGCGAAATAACCAAAAGGGGTTCCGATTTTCTTTTAAAATGTTGGGAAAACAGGAGTAAGATAAAATATGCTGGTCATGACTCACAAATTGGTAGGGGTTTTGGAAAACTCAAATATCCGTTTACTGATTACCGAATACTAAAATATTTAGATGTAATTTCACAATTTGAGTTTACAAAAGAAGATTTGCGATTAAAAGAAATAATTGATTTGCTTTTTTCAAAACAAGATATTCAAGGTTATTTCACTCCTGAATCAATTCACAAAGTGTGGCAAGATTTTGACTTTGGTCAAAAGGAGAAACAATCAAGATGGATTACCTTTTTAGCATACAGAATAGAAAACAGGGTTAGCGGATGCAAATAAAATGGTGCACGTTAGCTAACCCGGTGTTTGTGGGAAGCTACGATTCCCTGAATCCCGCCAAAGGAGGGACTTCATAAACACGAAATCCGTTATGTGAAATTCCGAACCCAACCTACAAGAAAGTCTTATATATTACAAAGGATAAGGAAACATTATGAAAGCAACAAAAACGCTATATGTAACAAATAGGAAAGGATGGCGTGAGTGGTTAGAAAAAAATTATGCCACTAAAAAAGAAGTTTGGTTGATTTATTATAAAAAACACACCGGAAAGCCTATAATTCTTTATGAAGATACAGTTGAAGAGGCACTATGTTTTGGTTGGATAGATAGTATTATAAGAGGAATTGATGATGAAAAGTATGCTCGAAAATTCACCCCTCGTACAGAGGACAGTGGATGGTCAGAACTAAACAAAAAAAGAGCTAAAAAAATGATAGCCGCCGGTAAAATGACCAAAGCAGGGCTACAAAAAATAGAAGAAGCAAAAAGAAACGGTATTTGGTCTCAAACTTCAACACAGAGAAAACATTTTGAACTTTCG
>JAGMEZ010000106.1 GCA_023127905.1 Caldifarciminota bacterium | reverse complement strand
ACAATGATACATTACATATTGGTATAATACATGGTGCAACCAAAAATCAATACTGTAACAGTATCTGGTTTGATTCTATCTGGCACTACTGTGGTGTTGAACTCAATCTTTTCGGTGACCCTGAGATGGGAATCTTTTTAGGGGCTGCTCCAATGACTCCTACAAATTTCAGAGCAGAAGCTGTACCTTGGCAAAAAGATATCGATCTTTCGTGGGATAATGTTCCACGAGAACAAGGATATCGTATCTATAGATCTACAACTACCGATACGACTCAATATAATTGGGGTCTAAGAATAACGAAAGGCGCTGATGATACAAGCGCTACTGATTATTGTGCCTCTTGGTCTTGGATTTACTATTACTATATTGTTTCTTATAATTCATGGGGAGAGTCACCATCTCCTCCATTTTGTCCGATTGTTCAGGAAACTTCTTGGGTTCAAGATCCTGAAATAACAGATGTGTATCCATGGCCCTATTCTTACGGTCCATATATGAAGATTGAGTGGGAATGGTATTATGATGTGTATGGTGCAGATTCCATTGTTTACTACCAGTCTGGTCCAACTTTGGTTACTCCACCACATCCACATAGCTGGTTCGATAAAGATGGTAAACAAACTTCCTTTATTCAAGAGTTTTGGCTAGATAATGACGGTTTTCCTGACTCAAGTGAGTGGGTTGGTTATTATGGCGAATTCTATACTACAAAAGGTGGGCAGCAATGGAATCCACTTGAGTGTCATAAGGAATACTACAAGCGTCCTGGACCAGATCCACCCGTTGCTTCTACTGCAGATACCTTTGCAACAGCTTATTCAAATTCAAGAAAAATTGTTGTAGATAGTAATGATAGAATGCATATTACCTTCACAAGCAATGACACAGTATACTATGTTTATTCTGATGACTGTGAAATATTTTCAACACCTGTTGCAGTAGGAAACGGAAGGTATCCAGGTATTGCCCTCGATGGAAATGAATATCCACATATATGTTGGGTGAGAGAAAATATGGAATATGAAGGATACATACTTTATCATTCAAAATTAACCCAATCTGGATGGACTTCGCCAGACGAACTTCTCAATGAATCAGCTACAGAGTTCACTCCTCCATCATTTGATATAGATAAGGCTGATAATGTAGCATCTCTCACCTGGGCAGATTTTCATATTGGAGAAGAGAAATGGATATTTTATAAGGGGAGTTTCTCACTACTTGATACAACTCCATATATCGAACCCGTTCCTTACGATACTGCAGTTCAGATGTCACCTGAATCTCCGAACTATATCTGTGACCAGGAAGGATTGGTGGATGGCTATCTGTTGTGGGAAAAAGAGGGTGATGTATATTCAGGAGTAGAATTAAATGGAGTTGTTCAATATATTACAAATATCTCAAATTCACTAAATACATCAATTCATCCTAATCTTAGTATATGGGGAGACAGTCTTTATGCAGTCTGGCAGGAAGAATTTCTTTTTGAGAATAAGATTCTTTTTTCTAAAAGAGCAACGACCATAAGTAGCAACTGGGAAGATCCTGTTGAATTAACGTTCTTTCCTGATACAGTTGAATTTCCTGCATGTCATGGTCCTTTTATCGTTGCTACAGGTAAAACAAAAGGAGGTAACTATGATATCTCCATTTTAAGAAAAGATGAATTTGGAGATATCCAATACATTTATGGGATAACAGAAACAAATACAAAATCAAAATTTCCTGCTGTCTGCTATACCCAAAATTTCCCTGAACAGAAACTCTATGTTATATGGACAGAAGACACAACCTCAACAAGAGGACAACCTGTGCATGCTGTAAAAGCCAAAATGATAGTTGAGACAACTCCCATTCCTAAAATTGCAGTTAATCTTGGTTCTTCAGATGGTTCACCTTATACTATTCAAAGAGAAGGTTATGAAATTTTAGGATACCGTGCTTATCAGCAAATAGATTACCACCCGCAAGAACTTATCTATCGATTTACAGGTTTAAAGTCTTCTGAGACTTATAAATTGAAACTCATTTTCTACTATAAAGAAGGAGAGGAAACTCCTAAGCAGATGTTAATGAGGGTGAAAGCAGATGGGCATTCAATTGGAGGAGTTATCGTTAATCCAGATGAACCAACCTATTTTGAGAAATGGATTCCTACCCCAGCTTATCAGAGTGGAACGGTAGATATCACCATTGAGAGATGGAAAGGCAACTATGCTGTGTGCTCAGAAATATTTCTCTATGAATATGAAAAGAACAATGGAAGTGAAGGTGCTCAACTTGCTGAAAATTTAGAGAACTTTCCTCAAAAGATGCAATTCATAGCACCAAGACCAAATCCTTTTATGGGTTCCACAAAGATAGGTTTTGTAATTCCACAAAAAGAAGAGGTCACTCTCAAGATCTACGATGTTACAGGTCGTCTCTGCAAAACGCTTGTGAAAAAGAAATTGGATGCTAGTACTTACTACTTCAACTGGGATGGTAAAGGAGAATATGCTAAAAGATCTGTTTGCGGTGTCTATTTCACTGTTCTTAATGTAGGTGAAAAGAGATTAGTAAGAAAGATAGTAAAGATTAAATAGCAATCTTTGGGGGGCAGAAATTTTCTGCCCCCTATGGAGGTAAAGAAATGAGTTTTTTATTCCTTTCGTTCTTGTTAATATTTAATTTAACTACTAATTTTAACAACAAAAGCAAAATAACTTCAAAAAATATTTCATCTGTTTCCCCGTGGACTCAGGTTTCAGAAACCAGCCCATCTGGAAGCTCTTCTTCTCCATTTCAAGATGAGGACACACTTGTTCTTGATGATGGTAATGCTGTTGACTACTCCGGTGACAAATACGTGGCGCAGAGATTCAGCCCTGGGGTTTTATGTTCATTGAAGTCTTTTATCTGGAGAACCAGCATGGAGTATACAGAATGCTCACTCTTCGTTTGGAGCGATTCTTCTGGAATACCACAATCTTCCAACAACCTTGTTCCACCCTTCTATTTTTATAATGCATTTCCTGCTGAATGGGAAAGGATGTATCTTTCTCTTCCGCTTGTTATAGACAAAGATTTCTGGATTGGAATATGTAATTTAGGGGCAGCTTCCTCGTTTTTTTACGACTGGACACCCAATTGCCACAAAAGGGTTGCAGAATCACCCGATAAAATTGATTGGCGGGTTTATGATTATCATATGTTTGGTGAATTCTTAATAAGACCAATAGTTAAACTTACAGGTCCAAGACATGATGTTTCATGTATTGATTTATTTTCGAAGAGAGGCTTTTTTCTTCCCAATCCTGCTTTTGATACGGTAGGTGTTGTTGTTAAGAACTTCGGGAATGTGAAAGAAGAAGACATACCTGTTTACCTTAGAGTTACTGATTCACTCAATCTGTTAGTCTTTTTTGATGTTCAATATATTGATTCATTGAAACACAATGAAATTGATACTGTTTTTATACCATGGAATTATAATGAGGATAGTGATTATATAATTGAGGGTTATCCGTGGCTTTCAAATGATTGTATAAGGGATAATGATAGATTGGAAATTGAATCATACATAAAGACATTCCCCTGTGAATTGTATTAT
>JAGMEZ010000105.1 GCA_023127905.1 Caldifarciminota bacterium | reverse complement strand
GCAGGTGTGTCGAACAGAACCGTTTTTATAATACTGGCTTGAGAAAATGATATAAGTGCAAAAAGTAAAAGACAAAAGAGTAAAATATATTTCATTATTTCTCCTTTTATAAAATTGTTAGTAAATGTATCTTATGCTTATTATATAAAGATTATCTTTTATTGTTTTTTTTATGTCCACTTCCTCTTTTTCTATCCTGTTGTAACAAGCATCGATAACTAAATTTTTCAATAAAACACCAAATCCAGTTCCTATGGTTTTTGATACAATTTCTCTGTTGCCAGGTTCCCTTTCTTTTTCTTTAGCAAATTCATAGCCACCTCGCAGGTTTAGAAAATTATATGGCCTAATTTCACCACCAATCCTGAATGTGTTAGTAAAGGTTTTTGTGGAATCTCGGTCTATAAACTTTTCCTTTTCATTAAGAGATGAGAAAATATACTCAAATCCAAAGAGGAAATATTTCATGTCAAGGATGGGACCTCCTCCAAAGAGTATTCTCGAATACTCATTCTGATAAATTGTATCACCATTCTCTGAACTATTCAACATTGCACTCTTCTTGATATCCATAAGTCCACCAATTGTAAGGGGAAAGTTGGGAAGAGAATAACGTGGTTTCAATCTTACATCCAATCCTTTTAGAGAAAAATTGTCGTTCTCTTCCTTTGCACTCAGTATCTTATACCCTACTAATGTTCCAACCTCGAGATAGTTAATAAAATTACCTATAGTTGATAAAGAGAAATTTACTGCGTTACCTGAATAACTAAGTTCATTATCACCTGTTCCGAATGTAACGGAAGGATGATGGTAGTCTACTTTTGCACCTATTGTTATAGATGGATTTGGTACAAATGCAACAGCAGGTGTTAAGTTAATATCTGATAATGTTGCCTTCTCAAACTCTTGATCACCGTTGTATCCTGTATAGATATACCCACCTTCAAAGCCGAGATGTAAATTGGAAGTGAATAACATGTCATAAATCAATGCTATTGTGGGGCCTCCTGCGCTCTCTTTTCCATCTGAAAATTTTTGATTAAGCCTACCGTAGGTTACTAAAAATCCCACAGCCTGTTTTTTAGGGATATTCCCCCATATATCGGGTTTTTCAGATGTGCTTCTCTTTACGAAGAATAGACGGTTTGTTGGTAATGCAGGAAATGGGAGATATTGGAAGAAAGCACTGCTGTAAGTGGGGATGAATTCAAGAAGATCATAAGGAATTGCATTACCAAAAGTGGTATATGTTGTATCTCCCGTTATCGTATCTGTCTTAGAAGACTCCTCACCATAAAGAATATCAAGATCGACAATACTTGTATCTTCATTACAAAATAGGCCACAGGGGTTGTTTCCAAAATTGAAAAGATCGATCTTATTCGTGTTATCATCAATGGCAATCTGAAGATTGCCCATACTTTTTAAACGTGTAGTGGTTGCTTGAAGAGGAGATATTACAATAATTGTCAAGATAGAGCAAAGCAATTTTGTCATAAAACCTCCATTTTATAAAACAATAATACT
>JAGMEZ010000104.1 GCA_023127905.1 Caldifarciminota bacterium | reverse complement strand
ATGCAATCAGGATATTCGACTGCCCCGGATTGGGTTAGAGAGATGGGTTTTGGTGCAGGTATGGGGCTAAATAATATTAAGAAATGTAGTGATGAGATGAATCTCAAGTCACGGGTCGGGAAAGGGACACATCTTACGCTTATTATCAAGATGGAGAAGGTATGACATTGCGAGAGATTGTTGAAAAGTTAGACCTCGAGGTGAAGACTGGCTCTGGTAAACTCGATAATGAGGTGAAGGGTGGATATGTTAGTGATCTATTAAGTGATGTTATGGCCAACAGTCAAGAGGGAGATATCTGGATTACCCTTCAAATTCATCAAAATATAGTCGCAGTCGCCTCCTTAAATGCTCTGTCTGGAATTGTGCTGGTTAATGGAAGATACCCAGAAGAGGAGACGATTCAGAAGGCAGAGACAGAAGGCATCCCGATTATGGTGAGTAAGTCATCTGCTTTTGAGGTAGTTGGTAAATTGTATAATCTTGGTGTTCTCGGGGTAGCTGATGCTGGAGGAGTTTAAGGGAGACCTTCATGTCCATACATGCCTTTCTCCTTGTGGTGATTTCAGTATGTTGCCAGCTCTAATAATTATGAAGGCAAAAGAGAGAGACTTGGATATAATAGGGATCTGTGATCATAATTCGACGGAGAATGTTATGGCAGTGAAAAAGGTGGGAACAATGGAGGGGGTTACAGTCATCGGTGGAATTGAAATAACCTCGCAAGAGGAAGTGCATATTTTGGCTCTATTCGATGACGACGCCGATTTACTACGCATTCAGAACATCGTCTATGAGCATTTACCCGGAGTAAATGATGAAGACGCTTTTGGAGAACAACTGATTGTTGATGAAAAGGATGAAATCCTGGGATTTAATGAGAAATTATTGATTGGAGCCACAACACTTTTTCTCGAGCAGGTTGTTGATATTATCCACCAGTTGGGGGGTATAGCAATTGCCGCCCATGTTGACCGTGATGCTTTTAGTATCATCGGTCAATTAGGATTCATCCCAGAAGGATTGGATGTTGATGGATTGGAGATATCGCCACGGAATTCTGTAGAAGACATACGTGCAAGGTTTCCTCAGGTGAATGATTATCCGTTAGTTAGTTTTTCTG
>JAGMEZ010000103.1 GCA_023127905.1 Caldifarciminota bacterium | reverse complement strand
TTAGTTTGTCGTTGCGAGTCCTGAATCCAAATTGAGCCTGTCCTGAGCCCTTCGTTCTCTCGATTGTAAACTCAGCGAAGGAAAGCAATCTTGGTTTACAAATGTTGGGGACAAGCCCCAACGCTACAGAGATTGCCATCCTTATCTGTTAACCAATAAAACTAATCAAACAAATCAAACCAATTCAACCAATCAAACCAATGAAACAATTTTTCTACAGTCTTGTCATTGCATCTTAAGTTCTTTTCTTACCCTTACTACATCTTCCTGTGTTGGTACAAATGGAAAGTTTCTAAAATCTGGACCTGGAAGCGAATTTGCGAAGGGTCTGTTGCAGGCAACAGTTCCATCATCCCCGGGACATCCACTGGTCATAAATGGGAATCCACGATCAATTATTCTTTCAAGCTCATTTTCAGGGACACCAAAATTAATTATTTTACCATTTTCATTAAATTCCATTAAAGAGGATTTTGATATCCCTTCATCAATGAGATACCTAACGAGTTGTATTCTTCTATACTGATCGATTGGTGGTTGTGGGTGATTGGCAAGTTCTGAATTCGCTTCAGGAAAGAATGAAAAAAGGTGTGTAAGACCCCCAATGTCGTATATCCTTTGTATAACACTTGCCATTTCCTTCTCGGTTTCTCCCATTCCAACCATGAAGTGGCTTCCAACCATTCTTTCCCCAAAGACATCCAGGGCATCCTCAAAAAGACTCCAGTATTTCTCCCATTTATGAACAGGTCCCCTGAATTTCTCAAATAGCTCCTCTGTTGCAAGATCAATGGCGATTCCAATCATGTCAACCCCTGCTTCCTTCATTTCGATAAGGTTTTGTTTTGTGAGAAGAGTAGGCGTAATCAGTCCTGAAATAGGGATATCCAAACCTTCCTTTATCATTTTTGTTACGGCTATCAAATCCTCTTTAGCTCTTCTGTGAGTTATCATTGAGATACAGACTCTTTTGATTTTTTCGTTTATTTCCACCATACTTTTCACAACCTCATGGGTGGAATAGATAGGCCAGTCTACCCGAATGAAACTTTTCTTTTCATATTCTCCAGGTCTAACCCTGTTGAGCCCGCAGTATGCACAACGCGCACTGCATCCATCGCTATATGTTAATAGTAGATTGATGCAGTAGAGTCTTGCATTTCTATAAAAACGACCTTGTTTCAAACCAAGTGTCATTGCCGCTGCCATACTTGTCTTTATATATTCAGGACTCTCCATGTCTCCTCCTATTAATTTCCAAGTCAATATCCTACAGAAGTCAGAGAACAGAAGTCAGAAGACAGAACTCAGAGGTCAGAAATTTACCCTCTGAAATCTGTCATCTCAACTCTCTTGATAGTATTCCTTGTATGCAACCCAGGTGTTTATAATAATGTCATGCAGGTTCTCTTTACCCCAATATTTTTCCATATACTCCCTTTTTCTCTGAGAGGTTCCTATGTAATCTCCCCATTGCTCTAAAACCTCAAGATCGTACCCCTTAAGAATTTCAATATCATTATTTTTGAGGGATTTAACAATTATCCTTCCAGCCATCTTTCCTGAAATAACTGCCTGTGGGATTCCTGCTCCGGTGATTGAATGTACAAGCCCGGCTGCATCCCCGACAAGGACAACATTATCTCTTACTACAGTGTCAAGAATCCCTCCCGAAGGAATTAGTCCTTTTGTTAGTCTTATACCATCGGTTTTTCTAAGGTGGAGTTTTTCGAGAAAGTAATCCAGAACATTTATAGGGTTTTTTTTAAATGATACTCCCACTCCAACACCAACATTGAACGTTTCTTTTTTTGGAAAAACCCATCCATAACCAGCAGGACACTCATCAAAGAAATAAATCTTTGTTGAGTTAACCTCTCCTTTTTTGTAGAGTTCAATCTGATATGTATTAACAAATGCTCTGTTTCTTGAATGTATCCACCTACCAACAGTTGAAAGAGGTCCATCTGCACCTACAATAATACGTGGGAGATAACTATTATTTCCATCTTTTGTTTTTACCAAAATGCATCCATTTTCGAACGTTTCAGCCTTTGACCCGATGATTAATTTTGCACCCTCTCGTATTGCATCAAGGCAAAGGGATCTATCCATAATCTTTCTGTCAATCAAGTATCCTGGGGATTTCATTTCAGAGGATTCATTGAAATTTATAAATGTTTTCATAGAAGAAATCTCATTTGAAATGAAATTTCGTTTTATATTCAATTCATTCAAGAAAAGCTTTGGGATATACTCGGCACACTGAATGGGCTCTCCAATAGATAATTTTTTCTCAATCACAGTAACACTGAATCCTGCCTTTGCAATGATTGCAGCGCAGGATGAGCCGGCTGGTCCAGCTCCAACGATCAGAACATCAACTTTTTCCATTGTTCACTACATTTATTACTTTTTCAAGAAGCTCGATTCTTAAATCAGTCTTTTTTTCAAAATTTCCAGCGTATGCTTTCTGTTCCTCACCAAGTTCATAACAGGTGGTATTGTCAATATTGATAAGTATTCCTGGTAAACCTGCTCTTTCGAAGTCTTTTTCATGTTTAATGTAAAAGGGCTCACAGCAGCATCCAATAAAAGCACTTTTACCTTTTTTTCTATATCTTATTATTGTTCTTATTAAATCTTCAAAGCTTACGATAGAAATAGGAAGAAGGTTATTATCCTGCCCCATCTGATAGGCGTCGCCGATAGTACATCTACCGCAGATGATGCAGTCCTTTTTATATCTCAGTTCACAATCTGTTTCTTTTGAACAGTATGGTAGAAGGAGTAAATCGGGCTTTTTCTCTAAAATGGTTTCAAAAGACTCTACAACTGTAAATATATGATTTGCCTCATTCAAATCGAAACCGTATTTTAAAAACTTAATTTTTGATAGAGCCTTATCTATAGTGAGAACAATATCTTCCGGCTCTATTCCGACAATCTTTATTTCGTTTGTTTTGAAGAAGTTTATAATTGTCTTTTTTATTTTCTCTGAATCTGCTTTTATTCCCTTCAACGCAGCCTCAAGATCGTAGATTCCCCTTACCGGAAATGCAAAGAAATCACCAGTAATTATTATCTGCTCTATTATCTTTGCTCTCTGGGCGTATACCAATGAGACCTTGATAAGTCCCCCTTCTGTTTTGTGGGAAGCAAATAGTGAAGATGGTACATCGCTTTTGCTGAGGTATATCCATTCTTTTGATTCCATTTTCTTTATTTTTTCTTTATAAATATCTTTCTCCTCCTGATAGAGCTCATCTTCCTCTAATTCAACGGAAAAGGTTTCTTCAAAACCTTCTTTTATTTTACTTTTCAGGATTTCCAGTTCAGGTTTATACCCAAGTTCTTTTGAAAGCCATGTTACACGGTCTTTAACTGATTCGATTTCCTTATCCTCTAATTTCTTTAGAGGAATCCTTAATGCATGAAGCATAGTGTCCACGTCAAAGTCTATGAGAAGTGTACCCTGAAACATAAAGGAGTTTCCCCTCTCCGTTCCACCTGTTCCGGATATCTTCCTTCCCTTTATTTCAATGTCATTTTTTGGTCTGAAATTTGCGTGTAAACCAATTTTTTCCAGTCCTCTGATTACACCTTTGCATATCTTTTCAAAAAGTAGTTCATTTATTACTGATACACCAATGTCAGATTTTGCTGCAAATAATTCCCATCCAAGTTGAGACCTATCGAAATATATAGCACCGCCACCTGTAATTCTTCTTCCGATCTCTATCCCTCTTTTTTTACAGAAATCAACACGTATCTCTTTTTCTATTGATTGATGATAGCCGGCAAGCGTTGCTTCAGGGCTGTACTGTAGAAATCTTAGAGTATTGGGAACAATACCTTTTGAATGTGCTTCAAGAATAGCTTCGTCAAGTGCAATATTTTCCGATGCTTTTCTTGCTCCCGTATCTAACAGTCGCCACTTTTTCGTATTGCTCATAACACGCAGAATATAACAAAATTTCTATAGAAAGTCAAATAAAAACATGGGAACTCAGAAGAAAATAAGAGACGGGATGTAGGATTTAAGATGTACGATGTAGTGTAACAAATTGTTTAATTAGTCCCGATAAAATATTCTTCGAATATCACGGGATAAATTTGATTTGTTAGATTGGTTTTTGGTTAACAGATAAAAGGGATATACGTGAGCACTGGGAATTGGTTGAAAGATTTTCTTGACAAAAATGGGAAGATATGATGTAATGCTTTCGAGATGTTCGGGAGCAATGTTTCAGGAGTGATTGATTGAGATTTAGCTGTACAAAGATTAAGAAATTCGCAAGGCAATTACGTGAATCAAGTTCTTCAGGAGAAAAAGCATCCGTCATGCAAATTCTTAATATGATGATACTTGGTATTCGTTATGGATTCAGTCCTCTTGAATATTATATTTATGGATTTGATAAACAATTAATTACGAGGAAAGAGAAACTTTCTTACATTTCGAATGAAAAGATAATAAGGAAATTTAGACCGACTCTCAATAATAAAAAATGGATTCCTATTCTCCAGAATAAATTATTCTTTTTTCTTTACTATTCACAGTTTAATTTTCCTGTTGTCCAAGTTTATGGATTTTATTTTCCTGGTAGGGGTTTCTTTTTCAATGGTTATCCGCTAAAAGACGAAAACGATTGTGCGAGATGGTTGAATAAATCAAAAGTTAAAAGCCTGGTTATTAAACCTGTTGGATCTCTTGGTGGAAAGGGTATTATGGTTTTTGATGAGATTGTTTCTTCAGAGATTATGGGATGTAATGATGGAAAAAATTACAGTCTCAAAGAAGTTTTTTCTTTTATGAATAATGATATTGGAACAAGACAGAGAAAAGAAGACTCTTACAGGGGATATATTATTGAGGGAAAAATTGTACAGGACTCATCAATGAATGTTCTGGCAGGTAAATCACTTAATACCATCAGGGTTTCAACTCTCACGTCAGATAATAATGACATCCTCGTTGATTTTGGAATGCTCAGGGTGGGAAAGAAAGGAAGTCTTACAGATAATCTTCATCAGGGTGGTTATGTTGTCAATATAAATGTTACAGATGGTAGTATCGATGAGAGAACGTTTGGATATAAGGGAAAAGAAGGTCCATGGATAGAGGAGAAAGAAGAGAAGGTTAAAGAATTATTTCCCGATGGTAAAGTTCCATTCTGGAATGATGTTGTTTTGCTTGCAAAAAGAGCTTCTTCAGTTTCACCCGAATTGCGAACAGTTGGCTGGGATATTGCAATTTCTAAGAATGGTCCGATTTTGATGGAAGGAAATGATAACTGGGATATGGTTATTGCACAGGTTCTTGATGGAGGATACCTGACGGATGATAGAAGGGAGATTTTGAGTAAGTATGGGCTTGAGTTTGCACAGTAGATATAATGAATAATTATAACCAAGGATAAAGGATAAAGTGAAATCTACAGATACGAATGAAATAGATAGTAGCGTTGGGGCTTGCCCCCAACAGAGGATAAAGAAATGAC
>JAGMEZ010000102.1 GCA_023127905.1 Caldifarciminota bacterium | reverse complement strand
TCTTTGTCAGATTGAATATCTCCATCGCGCCATCCATCGCCATTTTATAAACATCCAGTTCCCGATAATGTGTAATAAGACGCTTCATTCTACTCTCCTATACTCCGATCCCACGTCACTTCCTTTCTCCGATACGCTTCCATATTATCCCTCAACGTTACTCTCCGTTACTCCGACACACCGATACTCCGACTCGCTGTGTTTATAGCACCCAGCGTACCACTTCAAACGCCTCGGCGAAATTGGTACCTATCTGAACTCCTCTTGTTTTAGCAAGTCCTTTAATGAAATCTGGTTTTGAATACAATCTGTCCTTCTGAGACGTATATTCACTGATTGCGGCTATTTTCTTATCTATGTGTTCTTCTCGAAGAAGAACAAAAGCCTCTGTATTAAAGGTAAGATTGTTCCAGGGCAATTCATAACCAAACATTGTGGTATCTTTGAATGCTCTGAATCCCTCCTCGTATACTGTCCTGTGGTCTTGATGAGTGTCATTAGGAGATGGCAAAAAGATTGTATCTGGTTTAATCTCTTCCTTGAGTTTAAGCATCATATCGAGTATTTCCTGCCTTTGTTCCGGAAACTTCCTTACCTCAAAGTCTAAAATGATTAAATTTTCTTCCTTTATTCCAATTACATTTATTGCTCGTTTTACTTCCTTAACAAGGCTATCACTGGGAAATTCAGGAGGAACAGACACTTCTGCTGATGAGAAAGCAGCATAAAATATTGTCTTTTCTTCTTCAATAAACCGCGCAATTGACCCACCACACCCAAATTCTCCATCATCGGTATGCGGCGCCATAATTAAAATTCTTTCAAACATATCACCTCCATCATCTAAGAAGAGATTTATAAATTTTTTTATATTCCTTTGCAATAATTACAGGATTATAGTTCTTTAAGACAAAAATCCTCGCTTCTTTATTTGGTTTGGATTTCTCTAATGCGTCTTTAAGTGAACTCACGATATCCTTCATTCCCTTTACTCTGTAACAATGTTCAAAAGGGTAGTTCCAGATAACATATTTCTCCCTTGCAAGTGCCTCAAGAATCATAAGCGGTAAACCATCATGCTTAGGAATCCTCAGAAGTACATCGACCTTCGACCAAACATCCTCCAGTTCTTTATCACTCACCCATCCATGAAAAAACGCATTTTCTCTTTTCTCAAAACTATCTCCATTATTTGCAACGATATGAAAATTTATGGATGGAAAAAGAGCAGCAAGCCTCATAACAATATTACCTCTATGAAAATCCGAACGGTCTTCGGGAAGATAAATCATTACCCCCCTTTTTTTAGTAGGGAAATTGATTGGTACTTCTTTAGGGATAGCAGGCACATTAGGTAAGACTTTAGCGGATATTCCAATGCTCTTGAGTTCTTTAACAAGGGTTGGAGAAACTGCAAGTTGTACTTTAAAGAGTTTATCCGTTAAGAGAGCACTAAGCCTTCGTTTGTGAAATTTGATTGCACTTGTTACATCAGTTCCAATCCAGTGATTCACAATTCTTTTTTTCTTTAAACGGATTTGAAGGCTCGTCTTAAGGAGAAAGTAACCGGGAAAAAGGTGAATAATATCAAATCCATCAACCTTATCATTAACATATGGAGGAGGAATATACTCGATGTTAATACCTCCATTTGTAAGCATACTCAGAAATCTATCCTTTGCAAGTCCTGAGTTTGAAATCAAACCAACCTTCACATCACATCTCCATCAATAAACATCCTATTCCATTGAAACGATCGCTAATATTCTTATCCCCTGACGTGTAAGAAAAACATAACAAGATGATTTAAAGACAGTGGAGGGATTCTTCTTCTTTTTTATTACACATTTTTGAATCATCTTTTATTAGATAAAAACAAACCGTACTTTAATAAGTGAAGATTTTTTATTGGTTTCAGTCCTTCATAGTGTCCACATTTTTCGCAAATCAGAGGAATGGTTCCCTGAGCAAAACCTTCTCTTAAATTTTTCAATGTATCACTTCTCCATATATCATCAATTGATTGTTCCATTACGTTTCCTATAATTACATCACCATCTATATCCCGACAGCATGGAACTACCGTTCCATTCCATCACTCCTTTTTTCCTCTTCATAAATCTATATCCACAATATATGCAGTTTGCATTACAAATATTCGTAAGTTCAATCAATAGAGTTGTGGGGTATAACTCCAATCCTTTAATAATCAATTTAATTGGGACTAACTTTCCAAGGGAGTAGTTTAGTAAAGATTTAAGTGAATAAAGCATTTGAAAATATTTTTACTTTTTTATAAAATCAAGATAATATGAAAAAAATACTAGCGCAACTTATACGAGGATTTCTGTTCACTTATTCCTTCTCGCTATTTTCGTCCTTGTAATTGGAAATTTTGAAGGACTTCCTTTCCTAACTAAATACTATTTATGCTTTAAAAATAAATAGAGATAGACATACCAAAGGTCAATACTGTTCATTGTAATATCATGTTTCAATACTTCCTCTGAATTTCTAAAATTCCTACCCTTATGAAACATCTCAACTTTTTTATGTCCAGGTATCACTAAAATAGAGTGTAACATTGACCATTGTCCGACAATTGGAGAGTTTTTAATTGACCACGTAATATCAACTTTATCTTTCATCAGTGTCTGAGAATGATAAAATCTGCAATAGTTTACTAAAATAGACGGGAATTGTACAAGAAAACCAATGATTAAAAGAAAACTCAGGACCGGCACAATAAGTTTCCTTTCACATCTATCCAATAATTCTCCTATCGAAAAAATCAAAAAAGGAATAATAGGTAACAGAAATCTTGGTCCCCAGGAATAATGAAGATGAAGAGGTAAAAAAGAAGTAAATATAATATAATATATCAAAGTAACAATAAACAAAAAACCAATAGTCTTATTTTTCTTAAAAATATACAATAAACCAATAATACCAAGAAGTGTTATTGGGCAGTATAAAAATAGACCACATCTAAAAGAAAAGAAATTTATGGCACAATTGGAAATGATATTAATACCAAATTTCAAGTCATAAACGGGGAAATATCCTAATAAAACTCCCTTTTTAATCAAAAACCCATACCAGATATTGAATATCAAAAAAGGTAAGAAAACTAAGGAGATTATAACCAATGCTTTTTGTGAGATTATTTTTCTTTTTGATAAAAAAACAAAATAAAGAACATATATTAAAACAAGTGGAAGGACAGTTATTCTGGTGATGGATGCAAACCCTAATGACAACCCAATTAAGATCCATAATTTATCTCGTTTTGACATTTGGTAAAGGTAAAAAAGAAAAATACTCAAGAAAAGAAATAATCCTACCTGCATATTGTTAAAAGTGTTGCGAACATAGATTAATTGAAATCCACCAAAAACAAATCCCAAAACTAACAAATATGTCACCCTCCTCTTACACCCCCAACATTTTGAGAAGAACAGAATCACCAAGACTATTGCTAGTGCAACAAAGATATTTATTAGAGAATACATGAACTCTGAGACCGAAAAAGATTCAATTCTATCTTCTATTCGATTGTCAAAAAATTTTCCAATAAAAACAAGTGGCAAAGCTAAAATTGACTGTCCTGGCAGCCATCTGGTATAATATTTTCCATTAAAGTTAGCTGTACAAAACAAATGTTGATTTAAATATAATTTTCCTCTTAGCAATGCTTTTGCCTGCTCGAATCTCACCGAACCGTCTACAGAGTAAATATGCCCAGATTGAATCAATAAATAAAAGAGAAAAATAAAAAACAATAATAGAAAAACTCCTTTAAAGGGACGATTTTTCGAAATCCCTGGATGAGCTAGATGAGAATTTATTCGCATTTAACCTCCCTTTTTATTGCTTCGTTTGTCCAAAATGTTTTGAAGCTGCACCCCTTCCTTCTACTTTTAAAGGCTTTTTGCGAGAAAAACCGTACCTGCAGCAATTAAAATCACCCCAAGGATTCTATAAATATTAATTGTTTCTCCAAAAAATCTCCAGGAAACAAGGAGAATAAGGACATAACCAATACTCAGCAAAGGGTAAGCAAAACTCAATTCAGTCCTCGACAGAGCTCCAATCCAGAAAAAAGCGCTGATACCGTAAAGAATAAATCCAAGCAAAATAAAAGGCTGTTTAAAAACCATAATAAAGAATGAGCCCAATTTGCTGATACCCAAACTGAGTTCTCCTACCGCTCGTGTTCCATACTTAATGGAAGTCTGCCCGGAAACATTTAACAAGATACAGATGATAATGTATACAATTCCTTTCATTTTCCCTCCAATATTTAGTAATTTAACAATCAAATAAATAGGTAATTAAGTAAATAAGTAATTGGTAATTTAACTAACTACCTAAGTCACCTTTGTTTTTCTGACGTCTGTTTGAAGCTATATAACCATTCAATACTTTAATTAAATGATAAGCAAAATTTTTTAATTCATTTCT
>JAGMEZ010000101.1 GCA_023127905.1 Caldifarciminota bacterium | reverse complement strand
AGAACAGTGGAAAGATACCCATGGCTTATCTTAAAATACTTATCATCATCGAAAAACTTCAAATCAATATTGGCTGCATCGATGTATTCACAGAGTTCTTCAAGGGGTTCTGTATTTATTGAACCATTAGAGTGTACCGTTGTTCTAATCCCAGCCTTCTTTGCAAGTTTTGACGTATCATACATATACTCATAGAATGCCGTTGGTTCCGAGTAAGTTGAAGCAATAGATGGTGTTTTATACTGCTTTGCAAGATTGACAACATCCTGAGGAGACAGGTGATAGTTTACCGTCTCTTCTGGTTTAAACTGAGAAATCTCCCAGTTCTGGCAGTATTTACATCTGAATGTGCACCCTGCTGTTGCTATCGAAAGCACTTTCGTATTCGGCAAGAAATGAAATAGAGGCTTCTTTTCGATCGGGTCAATGTGTACTGAACAGGGATTACTATACGCGACTGTATAGAGTTTCCCATTTCTGTTTATTCTTGTTCTGCAAAAGCTTCTCTCACCCGGCTTCAATTTGCAGAGGTTAGGACACCTGAAGCATTGAACAACCTTCTTCTTAAGCTTTCTATAGTGCCATGCTTCAATTTTAGATGTGTATCCATACGCCTGTGCTTCCGCTTCTTCATTATCGAACAGGAGCAATGCAGATGAGAAAGTCATTGCTGCCGTAATTCTGAAAAAGTCTCTTCTTGATATCTTATCTTCCATTTTGTTATTATATACGGTTTTTACATTAAAGTCAAATTTTTTTCATTCTTCTTTTTTAGATATAAATTGACGAATAAAGTATAAAGAATATTAGATAAATTTTACTTCCTTTTATTGCCTATCCTCTTTAAACACATTAAATCGTCTTTAAATGATTCTGCTTTGATAATAAAAGGAAATTTATTCAAGCTAAGGCACAATTCAAAATCCCTCTCTGGTGCCCAACTCTTCTCAGGATCAAAAAACTTCTGAGCGGTTTCATAACTTCGTAAATGATCAACAATCTTTTGAAAATCTATTGGTTTGTTTTGAAGACAATCCCGTATGTACCGGGCACATAGCGTATCTTCATCAGTAGAATGTATGCCAGCATCTCCCATACAAACAAGTGATACTCTATCAGGCTTTTTCAATTCAATATAATTAACTACTGTTTGTGCATTTACAAAACTGCAGGTAATAATCTCTTCAGCCTTCGTTGCATTCACCAATCCTTTCGTTCCAGCTGTCGTTGTATGTATAATTACCCTGTCAGAAAAATCTACATCCTCTATCTGAGTTGGCGAGTTACCATAATCGAATCCTTCTGGTTTTTTACCTCCCCTCTCTCCTAATAGGATATAATTTGGATGTTTTCTTTTTAGCATATAAGCATTTTCAATATCCTCAATAGGAATAATCATCCGGGCACCATTCTCAAAAATGTAACAGTCAACAGAAAAAGCCCGGAAAACATCTATAATAACAGTCAAACCTCTCGCCTTCCTTGCTCCTTCAATTAACTGTAGTATTTTGATATTCATCGTGTTAAACGATTCTCATGAACAGCCTCTCTGTAAATCCACGCAGGCTGAAGCCTGCGGCTACCTGACATATAAAATACTGAATGAAAATATTTAACTTTTCACTTTTTACTTTTAACTTGTTATTAATCTGGTTCTTCAAGTGGAACATAGCAAAACTTTCTTCTTCCGCAGGTTTCACACATCTCACCTTCCCATATCCTCAAAAAGAGAGACTGGACACTATTAATCAACTCACTACTTTTTGTTGCGACTCCAATTTCGAAGTTTCTTCGATTTTCTCCCTTTGCCCCAAGCCCTGCTCCTGTAAAATTTGGACTTCCAATAAATAACTCTTTCACGTCAAGCAGGACAGACTTGAAATGAACTCTCAAGCAGCGTCTCATCAAGAAATTTTTCTCTCTGTGAAGTTCACATTTTCTGAAATCTTGCAAGAATGCTTCTGATGGTATGCCAGAATGAAGGATTCGAATCTTCACTTCCTTTTTGCAAAGGTTTTTGAATATTTTCAGAATTGAGATATAGTTTTGACCTTCCTCGATCTGTAAGCCTTTAACGTTAGCAGTTGCAATCCATATTGATTGCCTCGCTTTACAAACACCATTCAATACAACTGTCTTGTATATCTCAATATTCTCAAGATACCGAATATCCATCACATTTCCTTGTTTATTTCATAGTACTGGGAAAAACATTCTACTATTTTTCCTTTAATAAGCTCCGGTGTTCCTTTACAAGAAAGACGAGACCAGCAATCAGTGCTACACCGGCACCTATTCTTAATAAAGTCGTAACAATGCTAAAACCATACATGAATCTCCCGAAAGTAGCGATAGGTATAAACCGTGCTCCAAGAGCGTAAAACACATTCGGAATATTGAGTAATAAATTAATAAGTCCATATACCATTAATAAAAGCCAACCTTTGCTTTTTGTTTCTTTGTAACCCATTGAAGATATTATGATTATAAGAATATTGAAGACAAATATCACCAAATATTGAAACATTGGTATAAGAATCCCGATTATATTTAATGGATCAAAGCGAAAATTCTCTATCATATTATATCACCTCCTTAAATTTTAAATATGTTTCTCAGCGCGAAACAAGCTTTCCTTCGTCAGTCCAAGGTTTT
>JAGMEZ010000100.1 GCA_023127905.1 Caldifarciminota bacterium | reverse complement strand
GAAATAGAGTCCTTCTTCAACTATCCTATTCAAATTGACCTGGGTCTTTTGTGGTGGCATTTGCCGTGCAAACATCATGAGCTTCTTGATTACCTCACGAGCATGTAGAGAAGCCTTCACTATCTTCTCAACATCTTTCCTTGTCTGTTCTGATAGTTTAGGGTATTTCTTTATAAGTTGTGCAAACCCAAGAATATTTGCAAGCGGTTCATTCAGTTCATGTGCTACGCCAGCAGAAAGTTGTCCGATGGTAGCTAAACGGTCAGCGTGCCTGAGTTGTTCTTGGAGCTTAATTCTTTCATCTTCGGCGTGTCTCTTCTCAATTTTGAGAGCTACTTCTCTCGCTATCGTATCAATTAGTTTCCGCTCCTCCTTAAGGAAAGGTCCCTCATCGAGCTCTATCTTTTCAACAGTATATACCATCTCTACAACCCCCCGATGTTCACTCTCCACAACGATATCGGCTTTCTGTTTCTGAGGTCCGTCCTGAAAATTCTCTGTTATATAGGAGTTACCATCTATTATAATCCTGGCGCAAGCAATTTCAGGGTATAACCAGGCAGGAGGTAGAAGTTCCACAATACCCTGAAGAATCTCCTCCAAAGTCGTGCTCGTTTTCTCAGCTAACCGGGATATACCATACAAACATGTCAATTCCTTGACTCGTTCACGTAATCCAACCTGTGCCATCCTGTATGAAGTTGCAACTACAAGAGTTTTGGCAAGATCTTCATAAAAATCAATTTCTTCTTCCGTGAAATAGTTATCTTCTTTACTTTTTAATAACATCAAACCAATTTTTTCGTCATCTTCAACAAGCGGTATAATTGCAAGAGAACGGTAATTTTTGCTTTGGTTAATATTGTAATGACATGCCCCACTTTCGGAAAAGATGGTCAAGGTATTTTCTAAATCCCCTGTCCAGTAACTACCATTCTTAGTAAAAAATGGCAAAGTTCTGTCTATTTTACCAGAGAGAATATCCCTGCATAGGCATTCTAAACTTGAATCATCTCCTGAACAAGGGATAACCCCTCCATCTTCATTCCGAACACAATTCATAATCTCAAATCGGGGAGCTTTCCTGGTACTACTCTCTAGCTCAAAACGGTAACAATTGTCGTGTGCCTTCAACCGTAGCTCAACTGAGTCACATCCGGAGAAATCAATTAAGATATTTGAGACTTCTCGCATAAAATCATATCTTAGGACACCGCGGCTTGCAAAGTACAGTATCCGATTTGATATGACACGGAAGTCCCTGACCAGTTTTCGCGCGGAAACATGTGCATCTATTCGCTCTGTCTTTTTCATTTGCTTTGTCATATTATATATAATAATAAGTTAGAGCAGTAATGTCAAATAAAAAATTTTCCTATGACGTTAACATTTGGACAGTCATTATTGTAATGCACTATTGTCATCGTTTATAGTTTCTGATTGCTTCAATGAGGGTGTTGGATGCAAGGAGTGCACAATGTTCATCATCAGGCAGAAGCCCTCCACAGGTTTTGAGAACGATTTCCTGGGTTATTCCCACTGCCTGGTTCAATTCTTTCCCTTTTGCGAGTTCTGTAACGATGCTTCCACAGGCTATGCTTGTCCCGCAACCATCCGTAAGAAAACGGCACTCTTTAATTATATTGCTTTTGATAGTTAAAAAGAATTCCATCGTATCGCCACAGGAACCAGTGACCTTTCCGTATCCATCAGGATTCTCAATCTTTCCGAGATTTCGAGGATGCATCCAATTGTCTATGACGATCTCTGTGTAATGTTTTCTTGCATCCTCTAAAATTTCTTCTTGAAGTCTTTCAGCGAATTTCTCGAAATCAGATGACATAGATTATTTCTCACTTTTCTCTTTAAATTTACATAACACTTTTCCCAAATATTTTTGTCATTGCGAGTTTCTCTTCCTCACTTTGCTCCTGCGAAGCAATCTCATACTCGCTATCATAGATGGCACTTTACTTCTTTCTTCTCCCATTTCATTCCTATATTCTCCACCTTGACGGGGAGAAGAATATAGATATTTCTTTCCGTAGCCGCACCTTCTTGCCCCGTTAGAAATTTTCTAATGGGGTTAAG
>JAGMEZ010000010.1 GCA_023127905.1 Caldifarciminota bacterium | reverse complement strand
TTTTTCTTCTCCTTTTCCTCTTTAAGAATAAATTCAATGAGTGACATATCTGCACCATCACCCTTCCTCATTCCTGTCTTAATCAATCTAATATTTCCACCTGTCCTATCCTCAAGATTCGGAACAATTTCACTAAAGAATCTCTTAACAACCTTTTTGTCAGCAAGGACACGAAAAACTCTCTTCTGCGAATTTATATCATTCTTTTTTGCAAAAGATATCAATCTTTCAGCAAATTTCTTCGTCACCTTTGCTTTTGCAGATGTAGTGATTATAGATTTCTTTAAAATAAGCGATTTTATCAAATTTTTAATAAGAGCTTCGCGATGTGCTTTATTTCTGTTTAATTTTTTTGTTTTAACCCTATGCCGCATTAATACCCCCGTTTATTTCTTCTTCTTTTTCTTCTCTTTATCATCATCTTTCTCAACCTTAACGGGTTCTACCGTCTCTATATTAAAATCATCATCTTCAGTGCTACCTACTTTTTTGTATTTACTGATTTCCATTCCAAAAGCTAATTCATAGGATTTAAGAATATTATTCATCTCTGTCAATGACTTCTTTCCAAAATTCCTAAATTTTAGCATTTCTGCTTCGGTTCTTTGAACAAGGTCACCTAACGTTTTTATGTGTGCTTGCTTCATTACATTGTTTGACCTCACAGAAAGTTCAAGTTCACTTACCTTTATACTGAGAAGTTTTCTAATTTTCTCTACACCTTTATCAACTTCTTCTGTTTCAATAATCTCTGGTTCTTCTTCAAACTTAATCAACAGTCTTATATGGTCTTCTAATATACTTGCAGCCAGAGCCAATGCCTCTTCTGGTCTTATTGTTACATCGGTCCATATGTCAAAAAATAGTTTTTCATAATCAGTTCTCTTTCCTACCCGTGTTTTTTCTATCTTATAATTAACTTTTTTAACAGGTGAAAAAATTGCATCAAGGAATATTGTGCCAACTGGTGCATTTTGGTTTTTAAACATTTCAGCTGGTACGAATCCTCTTCCAATATCAGCAAGCATATCAATCTTTAATCCAGCACCTTTTTCAGTAATTGTCGCAATATGCTGTTCCTTATTCATCACTTCAATTCCCTCTGTTGTCTCAATCATCCCTGCGTTTATTTTACCCTTCTTTTTAACATTTAAATAAAGATGTTTTTGTTTTCCATCACGTATCTGAACCCTTACCTTTTTCAGATTCAAAATTATCTCTGTCATATCTTCAAGAACACCAGGAAGAACTGCAAATTCTTGATGGGCACCATCAACTTTGACTGAAATGATTGCCGCGCCCTGAATGGAAGAAAGGAGTAGCCTTCTCAAACTGTTTGCCAGAGTTACTCCAAAACCCCGTTCAAGCGGAGAAAGAAGAAAACGACCATATTCATCCCTCAATTCCTCTACTTTTAACTCTTTAGGCATCTTGAGTGATAATAACTTCATCAGAATGCCTCCTTATTTTGAATAAAACTCAACAATAAGCTGCTCTTGAATTGGTATTTGAACATCACTTTTTGACGGTAAAGCAATTACTTCCCCCTTTAAATTTTTTGAATCAAGGGATAACCATTTTGGAACCCCTGCTTTTAATTTTTCCTCAATTGCTTCCTTTACAAATTTATTCTTCCTGCTTTTTTCCCTTACTGCAATAATGTCCCCCTCTTTTACCAAATATGATGGGATATTAACTTTCTTCCCATTAACTTCAATATGCGAATATCTTACAAGATGGCGTGAGTGTGGTCGTGAGATCGCAAAACCTAAGCTAAATACAACATTATCTAATCTCCTTTCAAGAAGTGAAAATAGTATTTCTCCTGTTACTCCTTTTTTCTTTTCAGCAATTTTGAAGTATTTCTTAAATTGTTTTTCTAAAATGCCATAGAATCTTTTTGCTTTCTGTTTCTCTCTTAACTGCAGATTGTAAGCTGATTCTTTTCTTGAAAATCTTCTTGAAAAACCACCTGGAGGAATAATCTTTTTCTCTGGAGCAACTGCACATTTTTCACTATAACAGCGATTGCCTTTTAAGAAGAGCTTCTGCTTTTCCCTTCTACATAGCTTACAAACTGGTCCAATATATCTTGCCATACTTTTTCCTCCGCGTTATTAAACTCTTCTCCTCTTTGGAGGTCTGCATCCATTATGAGGAATTGGAGTAACATCTTTAATCATAGTTACCTTCAATCCATTTGCCTGAAGAGAGCGAATGGCAGCTTCCCGCCCGGAGCCAGGACCTTTTATCCAAACCTCAATTCTTCTAACACCAAGATGCAAGGCTTCTTTTGCAGCCTGCGCTGCGCTTAATTGTGCAGCAAAAGGGGTACTTTTTCGAGAGCCTTTAAATCCTGCCTTTCCGGCACTTGACCAGGTAAGTACGTTACCTTTTTTATCTGTTATTGTTACAATCGTGTTGTTAAATGATGCGTAAATGTGTGCAATACCTGCTGCTTCAACATTTTCTCTTTTTTTTCTTGTTTGTTTAGATTTCTTAGGTTTTGGAGTCATATGCTACTTTCCTCCTAATTATTTTATTTTTTTGCACTTGCTTTCCTCTTAAGCGCAATCGATGCTTTTTTGGGACCTTTTCTTGTCCTCGCATTTGTCTGCGTCCTTTGACCACGAACCGGCAATCCTTTTTTATGTCTGCTTCCTCTAAAACTTCCTATTTCAATCAGACGTTTAATATTGTTTGAAATATCCACTCGAAGCGAACCCTCAACTAAGTAATTTTTTTCAATCTCTTTTCGGATACTATCAACCTCTTTTTCGTTTAGATCTTTCACCTTTTTCGACGGATCAACGTCTACAATCGAAAGAATTTTCGATGAGGTTACTCGTCCAATTCCAAAAATGTATGATAACGCAATTTCTATGCTTTTATTTTTTTGTAAGTCAACACCTGCAATTCTTGCCAAAAAAACCTCCCTTATACTACAGGGGTTAGTGCCCAGTCGGCACTTATTACTGCCTTATTTATCCCTGTCTCTGTTTATGTTTGGGGTTTTCGCAAATTACTCTTATTTTTCCTTTCCTTTTAATTATCTTACAGTGCGGACATATCTTTTTCACGGAAGCTCTTACTTTCATCATATCATCCTTTATTTATATCTGTAAACAATCCTTCCTCTTGTCATATCATAGGGAGAAAGTTCTAATGTAACTCGATCGCCTGGAAGTATTCTTATGTAATGCATTCTCATCTTGCCAGAAATATGTGCCAATAACAAATGGCCTGAATCAAGTTTGACTCTGAACATTGCATTCGGTAATGCTTCTACAACAGTACCATCAACTTTTATGTTCTTACTTTTCATTAACCCCCTTTTTAATCTCTACTTCTTTACAGATCTTTTTAACAATTTTCTCCTTCACATCTCTCCATACTTCATCTTTATTCCCGCTTGAATCGATTTTCATAAGCAAACCTCTTCGATTGTAGTACTCTTTCACTGGGGCAGTCTCCTTTTCATATATCTCAAATCGACTCCTTACAATTTCCTCTCTATCATCTTCCCTTCTTTGAAGCATTGAGCTACATTTGTCACAGCGGTTATGTATCTTTGGCGGATTTGTCTTTAGGTTATATACCGTTCCACACTTTGGGCATATACACCTTTGAGACAACCTCTTCAACAGGAGAGTTAAAGGTACATCTAAATAAAGAACACCATTAACCTTCTTACCAATCGAACCAAGTAATCTATCTAATGCTATTGCCTGTTTGATAGTCCTTGGAAGTCCATCAAAAACGATATCCTTCCCTTTTGCATTTTTAAGCTCTCTTTTAACCATTTCAAATACTATTTCATCAGGAACAAGTTTCCCTTTTGCAAGAAACCTTTTTGCATTTTCCCCAATCTCATCATTTTTATTTATCGCTTCTCTAAACATATCTCCAATAGAAATTTTATATAATTTAAGATATTCACTAATACGTTCTGCCTGTGTCCCCTTTCCTGAACCTGGAGGACCGAGCAAAACAATGATCTTTGTTATCGTCTTCTTCCTCTTATCTTTCCTTTCTTTAAAAAGCCTTCATAGTGTCTCATCATCAACTGTGCCTCTATTTGTTGAACTGTATCGAGGAGTACCCCAACTATTATGATAAGTGCAGTACCTCCAAAAAAGAAAGGAACCTTAAAATGAACTATCAGATACATTGGGAGTATCGCTACAAAAGCAAAAAATACCGCACCAGGAAGAGTTATCCTGGTTATAATACGATCTATATATTCTGCAGTCTTTGCCCCCGGTCTCTTCCCGGGGATAAATCCTCCATATTTTTTCATATTATCCGCAAGATCTGCTGGATTAATAACAATTGCAGTATAGAAATAAGCAAATACAACAATTAGAATTCCATAGATAACATTGTAGAGCCAATATCCTGGTTGGAAAAGAGCAACAACACCCTCCATCCACCCTGTCCTCGGGAAGAACTGAGCAAGTGTAGTTGGAAGCATTATAACCGATTGAGCAAAAATTATTGGTATAACACCAGCAGAATTCACATTGAGAGGAATAAATGTGCTCTGTCCACCATAAACTTTCCTACCAACAACCCTCCGTGCATACTGTACTGGAATCCTCCTCTGACCCTGAGTAATAAAAATAACTGCAGCTGTAATCA
>JAGMEZ010000001.1 GCA_023127905.1 Caldifarciminota bacterium | reverse complement strand
GTTCCCCGTTTCACCTGTTCTGATATTGGTCTGGAGGAGCTTTACGGTTTTCGATGGTTTCTATTGCGATTTTCAACAGCAGGAGGGAATCTGGGATATTTTAAATACCCCGTTGTCCTTGAAGGCAGACAGGCATACCAAACATACTGCTGCTACAGCGCACCATTTATGGCACTTGATATGAACTGGGCTGTGGATCCTAAAAAAGGATTTGGACACATCGCAAATATGATACACTCTAAATATGAGGATGGACGTTTCCCCTGGTATACTTCCCCACGAACAAATCGTGTTAAAATCCACCATCAATCCAAAACAGGACTTTCTCTGCTTCCATATGCTGCATGGAGACATTACTTGATACACGGGAATATAGAAATGTTTCAAGAGGTTTATCAAGGTATGAAAAAGAACATAGATTGGTGGATAAAAAACCGAGATGAAGATGGTAATGGGTTATTCGTTATAGATAACCAACTCGAAACAGGGATGGATGACCTGTTTCGTTGGGGAGATGAAAATGCTAAAATGAGATATGATGCAGTCGACGCAACCAGTTATGCTTATGCCAATCTCGAGGCAGTTGCAAATATAGCACGTGTACTTGGTAAAGAAGAGGATGCAAAATACTATGAAGATTATTCAAGAAAAACGAAAAAGGCAGTAAATTCGGCGCTATGGGACGATAAGTCAGAGTGCTGGAGAGACCGTCACCCAGACATAAAGGAACTATCCGATATGATTTGCATTACAACTTTCTATCCTTTTTTTGCCGGGATTGGAGAACACAAGCATCTTGGAGTATTTCGAGAACACCTTATGAATCCTGACCGGTTCTGGCTACCCTATCCTGTTCCCGCTCTTTCTAAAGACGATAAGAATTTCAATCCTACCGCTTTCTGGGAAGGACCTTCCTGGCCAGCTGCAACTTCCCATGTGATTGAGGCATTTGCTACTTCTGCGAAGACTCTTGATCGCTCTCTTCTTCCAGATGCTGCTGAGCTTATTGTGCGTGCTGCTCGAAATCATCTAAAACCACGTGCGGATTTTTATGAGCGTTATAATCCAATAACAGGTATTCCTCTCAGTAATTTTCGCGATTATATGCATTCATGGTGGATTGATGTTATAATTCGTCATGTAGTAGGATTTGAACCGCGGGAGGATGGTCGTGTTGAAGTAGACCCTCTTCCATTAAACCTGGACTTCTTTCTTCTCGAGCATGTTCCCTATCGAGGTCGGGATATCACAATTGTATGGCAATCGCCTGAAAAGCCCGTAAGATTTGAGGAGTACCCACCTGGTTTCACTGTTTACATTGATGAAAAACCTATCCATAAGTCTCTCAGAATTGACAGGTGGGTTGAAGGAGAGTGAAAACAAGCAAACCCTTGGGCGCAATGCTATGCGTTATGACTACATGAAAAGAAGGAAAAACCATATGTGGATACCCGAAAATGAAAATGGCGGCTTGGGCACTCTGCGACACTTCGTGCCTTGCCTCTATCGAGGTCACATAACACATATTAAAGTTTTTTTTCTCTCCAAATATACGGTGGTCAGGCAAGAAAAAAATCTCCTTCATACATAGCAGGTGGATTAGAACGTTGGACAGAACTTAAACTTAACGAAAATTGTATTATTGGGAGCCAGGGAGATTGAGGGAAGCGGATAATGTGCGAGCAACCCTCATTCGTCTCCAAGCAGTTTCTTTGCCCATCCGTTATTCGGATTTACTTCCAATGCCTTATTATAGAATTCGATTTCCTTTTCTTTTTCTCCCTTTTTCCCATAAACTTTTCCAAGCCATACATAGACATTATCCCATCCCCAGTCAGGATAAATTCCTGTATCCTCTTCCTGTAGTTTGTATAATGTTTCTGCCTTATTGAGTTTCTCTAAAGCCTTGGCTACCCCTCCTCCGAACATAGCAGGAGTATAAAGTGCACTAATTCCCTCTATCAGGTATGCACGTGGATTGTTGGGGTCTAATTTATGAGCTTTCGCTATTTCTTTGCCTGATTTTATACCGTTTTGCATCCCGAGATGTGGTTTTATACCTATTTCCAACCCTAATATTGAGGAGTAAAGTGCATGAGATTCTGAGAAACCGTCTTTTTCCTTAATGGATTTCTCGATTGTTTTCTTTGCGGCTTCTATATACTTTTTATTTTCTTCCTTATCCTCTATGAGATTGCTTATTCTGTAGTAATTGTATGCAAGATAGTAATTTATTAGCCATTCTTTCTCTCCAAAGGAAGTTAATCTCTCTAAACTTGTTCCTATTTCCTTGAATTTCTGGTTATCTCCATTGTTTAATGCCTCATGTTGCTCTGCCTTGAGGTTTATAATAAGTGAATCTATGTTCACTTCTTCCTGGGCTTTTGCCAAGAACGGGATAAGTCCTACAAGTAGGATAAATAAGAATTTCTTCATTTGAACCTCCTTTTTTTAAATTTTAAAAGATACACCAAAATAATAAAGCCGTTTATAGGAACTTTTTACAGGTTCATTTACATCGCCATTATGGTAGTCCAGTATATTAGTTCGTTCGGTTACATTATTGACAGAAAGATAGAAAACAGTTAGGTTAT